>JANQJV010000360.1 GCA_028281465.1 Azospirillaceae bacterium
CCATCCGACGGCGGCCCCCGCACCGGCGTGCACACGAGGCCGACGAGGCGTCGGCGCTCCCACGCAAAGGCCTCCCCGGATGGACCCGTTTGCCCAACGGCACCGTCAGTTTCTTGTTGGAGTCCGGCGCTTTTCTGGCTGCACGAGGCGCGCTGAAGCACGCCCTACGAGAATAGACCCATGAGTCAATCCGATCGTTTGTTGGTCTAAGTTGTTCTTGGCGATGTTGGCCAAGATAGGCCCCGCTCCCTCTGGGCTTGCGGCATTCACACATCTCTCTCGCATTTCCGTAGGGTGTGGCGATCTGCCGGCACGGTCTTGCGGGTATCGAGGGCTTCGGGGCGGATCGCCACAACATCCGGTCTATCAGCCAGCGGCAACGCCAGATGTTGGGGCATGGCGCCTCTGCGCTTGTCCTGGAAATCCGCGGTCCGTGCGCGCCGTGCCCCAACCTACGATTCATAACGCATTGATTTGGCGTTACTTTTCAACTCTGCGGTGATCCGTGGGCCGGATCCTGCCGCCTCTCCCCTGGCATTCGGCGTCGGACCCGGTCTAGGCTCCCCACCGAACGACGATCTCCGGTTCCGCGTTTCGCCCGTGATGAGGGGGCCATGCCGATATCCGCACGCTATCCCAGTTTGACCGACCGGCCGGTGCTGATTTCGGGCGGCGCCAGCGGCATCGGCGAGGCCTTGGTGCGGGCGTTCTGCGCTCAAGGGGCGCGGGTTGCCTTCCTCGACATCGCCGACGGAGTCGCGGCGGCGGTGTGTGACTCGGTGGCTGCCGAGGGGCTGCCGCGGCCGGTGTATCGATACTGCGATCTCCGCGACATCGACGCCCTGCAGCGCGCCATCGCAGACGCGGCGGCCGAAGTGGGCGAATTCCGCTGCCTGGTCAACAATGCCGCCAACGACGAACGCCATGCGCCGGACACGGTCACCTCGGCCTATTGGGACGAGCGCATGGCGGTGAATTTGAAGCACCAATTCTTCGCATCCCAGGCGGTCGCCCCCATGATGCGTGCGGCCGGTGGCGGCTCCATCGTCAATCTGGGGTCTATCAGTTGGAAACTAGGCCAGGGCAACATGCCCTGCTACACCACGGCCAAAGCGGCCGTCCATGGTCTTACGCGCAGCCTGGCACGCGACTGCGGCCCCTTCGGCATCCGTGTCAACACGGTGTTGCCCGGATGGGTGATGACCCGGCGTCAGATCGAGAAGTGGTTGACACCGGAGGCCGACCGGGCCCGCGCTGCCGGCCAGTGCCTCAAAGGACGCCTGGAACCGTGGCATATCGCTGCCATGGTGCTCTTCCTGGCCGCTGATGAGTCCGCCATGTGCACCGCGCAGGAATTCACCGTCGACGGCGGCTGGGCATAGCATCCGCGTCGCGGGATGCGCCTGGCACATCCCACCGGCCGTCGACTCCGTCAGGTGCACCGGGGAATCGGCACGTCGGATGCGCCGTGGGCATCCCGGCTGCCGCCGGTCAGACGGCGCCGAACAAGTAATCCAGGTCCTCGTTTTCCATGGTGCCGACCCAGCTTCCTTCGTGCAGCATGGCACCGGCCAATGACCCCTTACGCTTCTGCAGTTCGACGATGCGTTCTTCCACCGTGCCGGCTGCGATCAGCTTATAGACGAACACCGGCTTCTGTTGGCCGATGCGGTGGGCGCGGTCGGTCGCCTGGTCTTCCACGGCCGGGTTCCACCATGGGTCGTAATGGATCACCGTGTCGGCGGCGGTGAGATTCAGGCCTTTACCGCCGGCTTTGAGGCTGATCAGGAAGAGTGGGCACTCACCAGCCTGGAATTGGCGCACCGGCGCTTCCCGGTCCGTTGTGTCACCCCGCAATTCCAGAAACGGGATGCCGATGGGGGCAAGCGAACGTTTGATCAGGTCAAGCATGCTCGTGAACTGGGAGAATACCAGGATGCGGCGTCCGGATTCGATCATCTCCGGCAACATCCCCATGAGAGTATCCAGCTTGCCGCTGCCAGTCACTTTGGCTGCCGACTTGAGCTTGACCAGACGTGGATCGCAGCACGCCTGACGCAGCTTGAGCAACGCATCAAGAATGACGATGCGGCTGCGTGCCAGGCCGACACGGGCGATCTCGTCGCGCACCTTTTCGTGCATGGACAATCGGATGGTTTCATACAGGTCACGCTGATCCGTGGCCAGTTCCACGTGTTGGGCGATCTCCGTCTTTGGCGGCAGGTCGGTTGCGACCTCCGCCTTGGTGCGGCGCAGGATGAACGGTCGCAGCCGACGCGCCAGTTGGGTGCGTTTACCGGTGTCTTCGTGCTTCTCGATCGGGATGCGGAATTTGGTGGCGAAGTCGCGGTGTGTGCCCAACAGACCCGGCATAAGGAACGCGAATTGCGACCAGACCTCGCCGAGGTGGTTCTCGATCGGCGTGCCCGACAGGCACAATCGATGGTCAGCCTTGAGTCGGCAGGCAGCCCGAGTCGCTTTGGCTAGGGGATTCTTGATCGCCTGCGCCTCATCCAGCACCACCATGTACCAGTCGAATTCTGTTAAAAAATCATTGTCGCGTGCCAGGATCGCATAGGTGGTGATGACCACGTCGGCCACTGCCATGGCATGTTTGCGGTCGTGCCGGTCCGGGCCATGCATGATCAGCACGCGCAAGCTGGGCACGAATTTGCCGGCTTCTGCCTTCCAGTTCGGTACCAGACTGGTCGGCACCACGATCAGGATCGGACGATCGAGCCGGTCTTCGGATTTCTCCACGGCAATATGGGCCAGGGTCTGTGCCGTCTTGCCCAAGCCCATGTCGTCGGCCAGAATGCCGGCCATGCCATTGCCGCGCAGGAACTGCAGCCAATCTAATCCTTCCTGCTGGTACGGGCGCAGCGATGCCCGGAAGGTCGGTGGCGGCGGCACCTCCTCCAGCCGATCCACCGTGCGCAGACGTCGGCCCAGTTCACGCAGGCGAAAGCCACCGTTCCAGCGCGTGCCGACGATGTCCTCCAGGTCGGTCAGCGTGGCCGCATCAGCATTATTGAGGGCCAGCTTGCCGTCGCGCGTCAGACGGCCCAGCGACAACATCTCTTGCAGAGTCTCGAGGAACTTCGACACACGTTCGGCTGGCAAGGACAGGATGCGGCCATCATCCAAAATGGCCTTCACGCGCCCATCGTCCTTGAGTGCGGCGCGTAGGCCGCCACGTTCCAGAATGCCGACCAGGATCGGCAACAAGGGGTAACGCTGCCCCTCCACGTCAATGCCGACGTCGAGCGAGAACCAGTCACGCCCGCTTTCCAGCAGCTCGACGTCCCAGTCATCCGAGACTTCGATGATCCGGTAACGGAAATTCTCGCCCAGTTCGACCCGCCAACCTTGGCGGCGCAGTGTCTCGGCGCCGTCGAGCACGAACTCGGCCCATAGCTCGGTGGCCGTGCGGCTGCGGAAGGCATAGCCACGCGCCGGCGCGCCTTTGCCCTGGTCCAGCGTGATGCGCACGTTCGAAAGGCCCATTTCGCGCAAGGTTTCGCCGGCGCGGTCTTCCTCCTCGCGGACCCGACGCACGAAGACTGGACCGCCGTCGCCGTCGATGCGGGCAAATTGACCGCCGTCGTCTTCGGGCACCAAGCGGCCGGCATAGTCGAAACTGAGCAACAAGGCGTTGAGCGAGCCGTCGGCGCCATCGTCCACTGCCGTGGCACCGGACACCGCGGTTAGTACCGGCACCGGTTCGGTGTCGATGACGACCACCTTTTCCTCTGGGCGGTCCGGCCTGGGCATGCCGCGCGGGTTGCTGCGGAAGCTTTGTGCTGCGACCTCTTCGATCTCGGCGCGGCCGGTCAATCCGGTTGCAGTGTCCACGTACCAAGCTGGATCGGAGCCGATGATACGAGTCTTGGGTGACAGGTTGATGGGCCGGCGCACGCCGGTGCGGGCATGGCGCTCCATGAGCACCTGGCGGTCTGGTCCTTCCTGCAGCGGCGTTCCGTTACTCGCCCACCGTCCCCGATCGGTGGACAGTAGCAAAGCCATCAAGGTCTCGACCCGTTCGTCTTCCGATAAGGGGATGGGCACCAGCGGCAAGCTGCGCGGGCCAATCACCTCCAGAATCTCCCGGTCCATCTCGGCGTCATCATCCTCGGGCAGCGACTGCAGGGCCCGTTTCGGCGTGGTTGCGGTGCGTTGCGGTGTGCCCCCCTCAACGGACTCGAGCGCCACAGTGACATAAAGCGTGTCGTCACCCTCGGGCACGTCGATGGCGTAGAGAACGCGCATGTCCCGGTACGCCACGGCTGCCTGGGCCGATGGTTTGCCCTCGGTCGGTTTGGTCTTAGCCGGTTTGGTCTGGGCCGGTTTGGTCTGGGCCGGTTTGGTCTGGGCCGGTTTGGTCTGGGCGCCGAATAGTTTTCGCAATTCGGCGGCTGACACGGCGGCTTCGGCCTTGCGGGCGGCACGCACGGCCGGGCGCCGCGACGTGGTCTCGGCGTCATCGGTCAGCAGGTGGAATTGCTTGGCCCGCGCCGCCATCGTCTGCCCCTCCTGCACCCGTCGTTTCATCGTCTTGGTCCAGAACGGCTGCGGCGTTGCCGGCACTCGGCCTCGTGATTTCCCGCGGCGTTCAATGACCAGAAAACCGATGTCGCAGCCGCGCCAGGAGACCACATCACCTCAACCATCCTATGACATCTCATCGTCTATCACAAAATATTGCTCGCGTCACCCCTAATGCCACAAAAAATGGTCTCAACCCTATATCTATTGATCGATTGCAAATGCTTACAATTCGAATCTTTTTCTGACGGGTCAGAGTCAGGATGGCGGTAGGGGGGCAAAGCCGTTGGCCGTGCAACGCTCAAAGCAGGCGTTGCGGTGACAAGGCCGGTCCGAGGCGTTTGGATGGTGGCGGGCGGAGGGAATCATGGATCGGTTCGTGGCGATGAGAGCCGTTTAGGCCACGGCCAAATCCAGTGGGTTCGTGATGGCGGTGCGGCCACTGCGGGTGGCCCAGTTGGTGGTCAGCAAACGTGTCGACCTTTTGGAAACCCATTTGGCGGGACGGTTCTTGCACCGCACCACGCGGCCGGTGTCGCTGACGCGGACCTGCCAAGCCTATTTTTCTGAACATTGCTTGCGTATCGTGTCCGATGCCGAGGAGATGGAGCAGACGATCGGTCGCCTACACGCCGAACCGCGCGGGCTGCTGCGGCTGAGCTGTCCAACGTCGTTCGGTACGCTTCACGTGGGACCGGTGTTGTGCGGTTTCCAGAGCCAATACCCGGAGTTGGCAATCGAATTGCTGTCGAACGACTGGAATCCCAATCCTTTCGAGGAAGGCTGTGACCTGGTGTACGTGCTGCGGGATGCGCATGGCGCACCCTACGCGTCGCCAGCCACGGTCGGGAGTTTGGCCATGGCGTCCGTCGCCCACGCCTTTGGGTACCGGCCATCCCGGACCCAGCGGTGAAAGCTTGAGTACGGTCAGTCGGCGACAGGGGGCACGAGCCGGTGCTTGACCGGGTCGAAATGGACATCATCGATGGGGGTGGCTAGATCCGCCTCGTCGCACACCCTGTGCGTCCAGAACCGCCGCTGCCAGACGGCCGCCCCCCCCTGGACCGCGCGGCTCTGGTTCGTCGGCGCTTGGAGTCCGAGAACGGGTGAGGCGGACGGGGAAAACCGCCGCGTGATCCGGGGAATAGCGCGCGGAGAAATCGGCGCGGCTATCGGGCAAGAGCCAGGCCGCATGCCTGTGGTCAGGGAGGACGACCTAGCCTCGATGGTGAACGGCAGCTCGGTCCAGACCCGATCGGACGGCCGCGCCCAGCCGATTCACCATCGCGGGGTCCGCGAAGAGGCGTCGCCGTTCGTGGGTCAGAACCGTGACGCAATACGCCCCGCCGGGAACGCAGCAACGACGATTGTCGGTCATGCGTCTCTCCCCTGAGCCCGCGCGCCCAGGCACGCGTTAGGATTGTTGTTGGGCGATGCGGAGTTGGCGGGCGCGGGTAAGGATGGTGTCTTCCAACTGGGTCGCCGTGTTGTCGATGGTGGGGGCATCGCTCCAGCCGGCGTCGTCGCGCTGCTGGCGGAACACGGACACCCGCAGGCCATCCGAGCGCAGTTGTCGGCCGAGGATGTAGAGATTGACCTTGAAGCGTTCCTGCGGCGTTTCTGGTGGCGAATACCAGTCGGTGAGAATCACGCCGCCAAATGGGTCGGCCGAGGCGATCGGCATGAACGACAACGTGTCGAGCGACGCGCGCCACAGGAAACTGTTGACGCCGATGCGGCCACCTTCCTCTTCGTCGCTGCCGCCCAGATCCAATAGGGAGATGCCACCGCCACCGCCGAAAATGCTGCCAGCCCTGGCGTCTCTGGTTTCTTCCTGCGTCTGCGGTACCTGCGTGGCGGTCTGCTGGCCGCAACCAGTACAGAGGACGGCGACGAAACAAGCGCCCAAAATCCTCGCGTATTGGCTCATGATGTCTATACCCGATCTCGATGAATTCCGACGGGAGGATATCTAGCCCAGCTTTCAAGGGAGCGCGAGACCGAACGTGTGTCCGGATCGAGATCTCGGGCAATCGGCAAACAAAAAAGGTGGCGCCCGAAGGCGCCACCCCTGCAACCGTCGAGGACGGCTGTGGTCTTAGAAGCGAACCCGAACGCTGGTGACAAACGCGTCGCCGTCGACTTCGACGTCACCGCGGCTGTTCAGCGGGGTGATTTCGGTTTCGGTGTGATAGTAGTCTGCTCTGATCTCCAGGCCGTTGGCGATCTGGTAGCTACCACCAACGGAAATCTGCCACTCGTCGGCGACGTCGTTACCACCGATGCTACCCTGGTGTTCGCCGTAGCCGATGCCAACCCCGACCGGGCCCTGCTCGTAGGTGGCCGCGACCGCCCACTTATCGATTTCCGCACCATCGATGCTGGCGGCGGCGTTCCAATCTGAAGCGGTGAAGTCGTCTTCGTCGGTTTGACCATAGACGCCACCCAGGGAGAAGCCTGCGTAGCTGAAGATTGCGCCAATCTGCCAAGAGAACAGATCGCCGAACCGCTGCTCGTCGACGGCGTCCGCGTAGCTACCGTTGAAGCCAACCTGAACGCCGACGCCGTTGAACTCGCCGTCGTAGGTCAGGCCGAAGCCGAAGATATCTTCGTAGTCGTCGTCGACGCTCTGCTCATTCAACTGCGTAAGCGTTGCGTTACCCTGCTCGCTGCCTTGACCAAAGTTCGGCTGGTAGCTCACACCGGCCTGGAAGCCCATGAAATCCGGGGTGAAGTACACCAGCTTGGTGTCGTCGCCGGTGTTGAACGGCTCGATGTAGTTGACGTTGCTCTGGATGACGTTGAGCCGGCCAGCAATGGCCACGTCCGCCTGGCCAGTGGTCAAGGTGCCGTTGTTGATCAGGTTGACCAGGTTGGTCGAGAAGTCAGTCCGGCTGACGATGTCGTTGGTCGCGTCCGTGTCGGCCGCACGAATGGTCTGGGCGTTACCCAGGTTGGCAGTCAAGGAACCGAGATTGGCTTCGTCGAGATAATCGCCCGCGCTACCGTCGAGCTGGCCGATACCAACGGTTGGGAAGAAAACCGCCAGCGTGTCTGCGCCGTCGTTGTCGCCGAGGCGAACTTCACCAAATGTACCGGAAACATAAAGCCACGCTTCGTCAGTATCGAGGTCGGTACCGGCGGCGTCGAAGTCCAGCTCAAGACCGAACTCCAGGCCGTTGTCAGCCACGGCGTCGGCATTGATGATGAAGTCGTAGTCCGTGTTTACCGCGATATCAGCTTCTTCGGCAGTGCTGGCGCGGGCATTGTTCAGCCCTCCGGCCTCTTCGGCCAGACTGTCTTCGTCGAACCAGCCGAATTCGAAATTGACGCTGCCCGACAGTTCGACCGTGAATTCCTGCGCGGTGGCCGGTTGCGCGAAAGCCGCAAGGCCGGCGATCGCCGTGGTAGCAAGAAGAATGCGCTTCATAGCCTTCAACCTCCGTTAGATAGGCCTCTCATGGCCTCCGTTTTTCCGCCCTTGTTCCCGACAGTCGCCTCGCGCCACCAGGAGCACCGGAGAACCTGGATCGGTAAATAATCCCGGGCTGGCAAAGTCGGGAAGGTCTAATTTGCTTTTCGGCAACTAAACCGCCCCCCTGTGACGGGTCCGCAACAAATACCGATCGCTCAACCGACCGACCGAGCACGTTCGGATGTTCAATCGCTGCTCTTCAATCTCGAATGGACTCTAAGATGTGCGTCATATTTGGCACACGAATACAGAGGCGGTCTTTATGGGGGCATAAAGTCGCTAGAAAAGCGGCGAACGCGTGGGTGGTGGTATGTTTTTTGCTTTAAATTTTCTCTCACCCACAGTGGGAGAGGGTGGCCGGGTGAGGGTGGGGCAACAGGGACGGGGGAGCCAGCATCGTTCGGGTCGAGACCCCCCTCACACCATCCCCTCTCCCAACGGGAGAACGGTTTTAACGCTTTGATTAATAGTGATTTCACTCGGGTTTGATCACACCCATGTTGGTCATGTCACCCAGCAGTTTTTCACGTGCGGCTGGGGCCAGATCCGGGAAGGCGGCGGAAAAATCGGTTTCGGCAAAGGCCTGTTGGTCGACGATCCATTGGACGGCCGTATCCAAACCGGGCGGTATCGGTGCCCCTTTCTTGGCCGAGCCGATCCACCAGCGGTTGTCGCGTTGGAACACCGAGACGTTGGTCGCCGATTTCCGGAATCGGCGCTGCACCGCATCGTCAGGGAGTGTCAGCGTCCAACGTGGATAGCGGAACCGTTCCATGTGCTTTTCAAATTGGGCGACCAGGTCGGACTCGCGTGGATAGGTGGCGAGACGGTTGCCCAGCTCGGCAAGGTGGTCTGCGAAGGCACGGCCCGCGCCGTGTTTGGGCGACGGCACGGTAGCGCGGAACAGCGGGTCGTGCACCGCGCGTTCGAACACCATGGCCAGCAGGTCGAGGCCGATCACCGTCGTCATGCCGAAGGCGATGTGGAAGGTCGCCTGGCTGGTGGCCAGAGCGTGGTGATACCAGCCGCGCGGGATATACAGCAGGTCGCCTGGCTCGAGCGGTGCTTCCAGCGACAGCGGCCCTTTGTTTTTCTCGTGGAATTCATCGCTGAGCGACTTGAACACCGGGTGTGCGATCGGGTCCTGGAAATGGCGCTGGTAGATGTGCCAAGTCTTTTTGCCGGCTACATGCACGGCGTAGACATCGTGGGTGTCGAAATGGCTACCGAAGCCTTGGTGTGCCTTCCACGAGCAATAAAGGTTGCCCTGCGCTTTGGCATTGAGTTCGGTTTCCAGGACCGATGAGATCGCCTTCAATCCCGGGGTGAGCGTATCGATGTCGTTCAGGACCAGGGATGCACCGCGGCGCAGCCAGGCCGACACTTTGCCGAAATCGACCAGCATGTTGTCGCGTCCGTCCCGATCCTTGCCCGGATAGCAGTACTCGGGCGGTTGCAGGGGGCGCGTGTCCATCACCATGGCCAGGGCATGCCGGGTCCAGATGTTGTTTTGGTTGAGCAGGCCCGAGAGTCCGTCCCAGGTTAGCACCGAGTCGAATTTCCCCGGCCAGCCGGTGATGTGCACCGGTTTCTTGCCGTGGTACTCGGCGTAGAAGGTCTCCGGCGTCATCGGGGCAATGAGGTCGGCGAAGCTGGCGATGGTCACGGCAAACGTCCTCAGGTGGTTGGAGTCGGTGGGGTGCGCGCGGCGCACCCTACGTGATCAGCTTCCAGAGTTTTTCCGGTGTTGCCGGCATGTCGACGTGTCGCACGCCGTAGTCCGCCAGGGCATCGACGATGGCGTTGATGACTGCTGGCGGTGCGCCGATCGCCCCGGCCTCGCCGGCCCCCTTCATACCCAGGGGGTTGGTTCGGCACGGCACCGGCTCGAAATGCAAGTCTATTGGGGCGATTTGGTCGGCGCGCGGCATGCAGTAGTCGGTGAATGCGCCGGTGATCAATTGGCCGCTGTCCGGATCGTAGAGGCAATGCTCGAACAGCGCCTGGCCGATGCCTTGGCCGATGCCGCCGTGCACTTGCCCGGCAACCAGCAAAGGATTGATCATGGCGCCGAAGTCGTCGACGACGGTGTATTTGACGATCTCCGGAACACCGGTTTCCCGATCGATCTCGACCTCGCACACATGGGTGCCATTCGGGTAGGTGCCCGCCGGCGGTTGCCACTGTGCGGATTCGCGGAACGCCAAGCCGCCATCGGCCGGGGCCACCGCCCGGGCGACCTCGGTGAAGCTGGCGCTGCGGTCGGTGCCAGCGATGGTGAAGCGGCCCTCGGCGAAGACGATGTCGGCGACGGCAGCCTCGAGAACGTCGGCGGCCTGTATGGTGGCCGTCGCGATCAGCTTGTCAGCGCTATCCGCCAAGGCTGCGCCACCGACCGGTCCGGAGCGGGAGCCGCCGGTGCCTTTTCCGAACGTCACACGCGCGCTGTCGCCCTGGATGACCTCGATCTGGTCCGGATCGACGCCGAGCCGGTCGACGATGATCTGCTTATAGGCGGTTTCATGGCCTTGGCCGTTGCTTTGCGTTCCGATCAGCAAGGTGATGCGGCCGTTGCCGGTCACTTCCAAGGTTGCCTCTTCCGGAGCGCCGCCGGCGCACGCCTCAATGTATGTGGCCAGGCCCAGTCCGCGCAGCCGGCCGCGTTCGGCCGCCAAACGCCGGCGCTCTGCGAAGCCGGCCACATCGGCCCGGTCGAGCGCGACATCTAAGAGGCGTCCGAACTCGCCGCTGTCATAGGTTTTGCCACCGGCCGTGTCGTACGGCATCTGGTCGGGCGCGATGTAGTTCAAGCGTCGCAAATCCGCGGGTGCGATGCCAATCTCGCGCGCCGCCATGTCGACCAGTCGCTCGATCACATAGGCTGCCTCGGGGCGTCCGGCGCCTCTGTACGCATCAACCGGGACCGTGTTGGTGAACACGCCACGGACACGTACATGGAGGGACGGCATGTCGTACACGCCAGGCAACATGCCGCTACCCGCATCGGTGGGAATGAAAGCGCCGAAATTCGACAGATACGCCCCCAGGTTGGCGATCGTCGACACGCGCAGGCCGAGAAACCGGTGGGTGGTGTCCAACGCCAATTCGGCGTGGGTGACGTGGTCGCGTCCATGGTCGTCGCTGATGAAGCCTTCCGTACGTTCCGCGCTCCAGCGTACCGGCCGTCCCAGTTTCAGGGCGGCATACAGAAGCGAGGGATACTCCGGATACATGAATATCTTCATCCCGAAGCCGCCGCCGACGTCCGGCGTGACCACCCGCATCTGCTCCGGCGACCGACCGAACATGGTGCATAGCTGTCCTCGTAAGCCATGGACACCCTGGCTCGATACGTACAGAGTCAGTACGTCGGCGGCCGGATCGTAGTCGGCGATGGCCACGCGCGGCTCCATGGAATTGGCAACCACCCGGTTGTTGATCAGGTCGAGGCGGACCACCCGATCGGCCTTGGCAAAGGCCCGGTCGACGGCGCCGGCATCGCCCCGTTCCCAATCGAAGCAAAGGTTTCCCGGCGCTTGCGGCCAGACCTGCGGCGCGTCCGCGGCGAGGGCACCGGCTGTGTCGGTCACGGCCGGCCGGTCGTCGATGCTGACCTCGATCAGTTCCAGCGCATCGCGTGCCGCTTCGTGGGACTCGGCGACGACGACTGCGATCGGGTCGCCGACATGACGCACGGTGTTGCGCGCCAGTGCCGGGCGCGGCGGTGTGATCATGGGCGAGCCGTCCCGGCTGGTGACCTTGGCTATTGCCTTCAGCGTCCCGATCCCATCCCGATCCAGATCCTCAGACGTGAACACAGCCAGAACGCCAGGAGCAGCCGCGGCCGCAGCCGTGTCGATCGTCGTGAGCGCGCCATGGGCATGCACGGACCGCAGCACAGCCGCATAAGCCGCGTTGGGCAGCGTGATGTCGTCGGTGAAGCGGCCGCCGCCGGTGACAAGGCGACCGTCTTCCGTGCGGGGCACCGCTTGACCAATGCCGAACTTCATCATCAAGACCTACAACCCGAGTTGGAGATGTCCGGTCGATCGCCAAAGCAGCGCCGGTTTGTCGCCTGACGTGACCCGACGGGTGATGTACCATCACCAAGCCTTTCGGGCACCCCCGAAGCTGCTACCAATCCTGAGGACGATGCATGCATCCAGCCGATCTCGCTCCACTCCTGCCAATCATCCGGGCTACCGCCGTCGAGGCCGGAGAGGCTGTCCTGTGGCATTATGGGGGCACCGTATCGGCCGAAACCAAAGCAGACGGTTCGCCGGTCACGGTTGCGGATCGAGCGTCGGAGGCGGTGATTTTGGCGGCCTTGGGCCGGGCGACGCCCGGTTGGCCGGTGGTGTCGGAGGAGGCGGCGGCCGGCCAGGCGCTTGATGGGCCGCCGGGGCCAGTGTTTTGGCTGGTCGACCCTTTGGATGGCACCAAGGAGTTCCTGGCTCGCACCGGCGAATTCACCGTCAACATCGCATTGATCGCCAACCAGCAGCCA
This sequence comes from Azospirillaceae bacterium, assembly GCA_028281465.1. Taxonomy (GTDB): domain Bacteria; phylum Pseudomonadota; class Alphaproteobacteria; order Azospirillales; family Azospirillaceae; genus JANQJV01. Next base: position 12,528 of record JANQJV010000360.1, read on the forward strand.
GTCCTCGGCGTGGTTTTTACGCCGCCGCGGCAGGAACTGTTCCTCGGTCATGTCGGCGTTGGCGCGACCGCTGCATTCGGGCGTGATGATGTCGATCGGCCGATTGCTGCAAGACGGCCGTCGCCCGACGGGTTGGTCGTGATCAGCAGCCGGTCGCACGGCAATCCCGAGCAGATCGCGCGCCATTTGGCCGGGCGGCGTGTGGCAGAGTCCCGGCAGGCCGGCAGTTCGCTGAAGTTCTGTGAAATCGCGCGTGGTGCGGCCGATGTCTATCCGCGGTTTGGCCAGACCTCAGAGTGGGACACGGCAGCCGGTCAGGCTGTGCTGGTCGCGGCCGGTGGGCGCGTCGTCGACCCGGATTCGGGGGCGCCAATCCGCTATGGTAAACCTGGGTTGCAGACGCCGGCTTTCGTTGCCTGGGGAGGCTGACGGCGTGGTCTGCTGGCAACGTGGTGGCTTGGGCCGGGCGGTTCCGTTTGGCGTGGGGATGGCTCTCTTGTGCCTGGTGGTGGCATCGGCCAGCGCGGCCGAGCCGGATTGGCGCCGGGCGGTTCAACAGGCCCTGCCATCGTTGTGGCAGCTCGAGAGTTTGGCATCACGAACACCCGCCGATGCGAGCGATGACGCAGGTGCTGGGGAGAGCTTTGTTCGATTCACCGCCCCTGTTGCCCTGACCGAGGCCACGTTCACTGTGGTGCGGCGGCAAGGACCGTTTACCATCGTGCGTCCCGTGGCACAGGCGGGCCTGCGCAAGATCGTGACCGGTCGTCTCCGTGGGGCTGGCAACGGGGGCAACGACGCCCCTTGGGCAGTCGATTTCGACAACCCCGACGTATTAGCCCATATCGGTTTGCCGCTTACGGTGATTCCAGGCCGACCGCTGGTGCTCGGTTCGGCGGAGGGGGAGGCCGAGCTTGCTGCCCTGCGCACGGAGGCCGAGGCGAGCCGGCGTGCCGCGGCGGTGGAGCGGCAGCGTCTTGAGGCACAGTTGGCGCAGGAGCGCGCCGCCGCCGAGGCGGAAGCGGCCGTTGTCGATGCCCGGCGCCGTGCCGTGGCGGCGCGGGCCGAGGCTTTGGCGGCCCTGTATCGCCAGTTCGGCAGCGCCGAGCATGCCGAACGACGGGCGGCACTGGAGGCCGGCATGGCGGGCAGCGATCCAGCCGTGCGCGCGGCGGCATTCGAAGCCGCTTACACCGGAGACGATGCGGTGGCCGCCAACCTGGCCCTGCGCTTGTTTCTGAACAGCCGGGCCGTGGTTCCAATCAGCCTGTTTGCGACTCGGGACAACCCGCAGTCCGGACGTGTGCTCGGTAATTTGGGAGCTTTGACTCTGACCATCGATGGGTTTGATCCGGTCGGTGGATCATTGTCCGGCCGCCTGGGCGCCCCCGGATTCACCGTGACCAGGGAATCGAGCGTGGTCGGCAGCTTGGCACGCACGCAACTCACCTTGGCCACCCATGCCTGTACGCTCACGCTGCGGCTGTCTCCCTGGCAGACCTTGGACGGTATCTACCGTTGTCAGACACTGCCGACGCTGATTGCCAGGATCGCGCTGGAATGATGGCGGAAGGCCCACTCTACGGCCGTTCGGGTGAGGAAGCACCAGGACGCTCTCCCTCAGGGCGTGGGTGGCAGCACGGCAGCCGGTTGAGGCGCGCGCTGGATGCGCGGTGTCAGCAGGCTTGCCAGGTCGAGACGCCGCCACGACAATCCCTGTCCCGAAGGCAGAGGGGGTCTTGGTGCAGCCTCGCGGTGGTCATGGCATTGACCGCATGGCTCGCGACCAGACCCGTGGTCTCCGCCCAACCGATCCCATTGCCCGAAACCCCATTGCCCGAAACCCCATTGCCCGAAACCGCTGTGCTGCCGCAGGCGCAGGTGCCGGTGTTGGTGCCCATGGCACGCGACGGCACCGCCAGCGCCGAACCTCCCCTGCCGAGCGTGGATTTGGGGCCACAGCCAAGGCTTGAGTGGTTTCGATCGTCCGCCGGCGTATCGCCCGCAGCCGGGACAAGTTCCTCTGAGCACGCTATCGTGACGCCGCGTCAGCGCCCGACTCCGCAACGTGATGGGGGGCGAATCCGTTGGACCACCCTCGATTCCAATGTGCGGGCGGCTCCGAGCAAAACCGCCCGCATCGTAACGGTAATGCGCCGGGGGAGCCGGGTCGAGACGGTTGGCGGAAAGGTGAACCATGGCTGGTATCAGGTGGCCCGGGATGGGAAAGTTCTGGGCTATGTTGCGGGGTTTCTTCTTTCGTCCCGGTCGCCCGGTGAATCCGGACGCCCACCGCTTCCCCGACACCCTCCGCCCGGCCATCGGTGAGCCCGCCCCAGGTACTGATCAGACTGGCGGCGAGCGTACGGATATCTGCAGCGAGCTGGCTGACATGGAGGCCACCGCCTTGCGCCATTTGGCCGAGGCCCAGGAAAACCTGGAGAAGGTGCGCGCTTTGCAGAGGAAGGCCGGGTGCCGGTCGATCCGCTTGAATTGACGGCTGCCCCGGCAGAGATGCCGATGGTTGGTATCCAAGGCACGATCACCCGATTCGCACCCAGTCCGACCGGGTTGTTGCATATGGGCCACGCCTATTCGGCGGTTTTAGCCTGGAGACGCGCCCGCCAGTCGGGTGGCGATTTCCTGCTGCGTCTGGAGGACATCGATCCGGGCCGATGCCGGCCGGCCTTTGCCGAGGCGATCCTCGACGATCTGACTTGGCTGGGGTTGGATTGGGACGGTCCGGTGCGTCGACAGTCCGAGCACTTGGCCGACTACCGGCACGGCCTGGAGCGCCTTGCCGCGCTTGGCGTGACCTATCCCTGCTTCTGTACGCGTGCCGAGATAGCGGCCGAGATTGCCCGAGCCGGCCAGGCACCGCATGGACCGGACGGCTCGCGCTACCCTGGCCTGTGCCGTGGGTTGACTGAAGCGGAGCGGCGCCGACGGTTGCTGGCCGGCGATGCCTATGCGATTCGACTCGACGCCGGCGCCGCGTGGGCATTGACCGGTCCCCTGCCTTGGCACGATCGGCACGTTGGCACGCAGACGGTTGCCAGAGCGCACATCGACGACGTGGTGCTCGCGCGCAAGGATGTGCCGACCAGCTATCACCTCAGCGTCACCATAGATGATGCCCTGCAGGGTATCACTCTGGTCACGCGTGGAGCCGATCTAATGGCCGCGACGGCGGTCCATCGTGTGCTCCAGGCGGTTCTGAAGCTTCCGGTTCCGCAATACGAACACCATCCGCTGGTCACCGATGACACCGGCCGGCGTCTGGCCAAGCGCGACCGGGCGCAGACCCTACGCGCCCTGCGCCAGGCTGGCGTCACGCGGGAAGAGGTTTTGGCCCGACTGCCGGCGGTTTGACATTGGCATCCAGGCCACCGACGGCGGGATACGCATGACGTATCCCTCACCGGTGCAGGCCACGCACGATGGCGACGTAGTCCGGTGTATCCGGCGTGAGATAGCCGTGGCGTATGAGGAAATCGATGACGACCAGGTTGCAGTTGAATTTATAGCGGTCGGTTTCGCGCACCGTTTCGGCCACCTGTTCGAGCGGCCAAAGCTCAAACCGTTCCACTTCGCCGTCGTGGTTGCGTGGTTCGAAATCGGCCGGCATTGCCAGGTCATAGACGAACAGGGTATCCGGTCTCAGGCCGCTCTCGGTTTCCAGGAGGTAGGTGATGGCCCCGGTCGGACAGGCCTGCATGGCCAAAGTCGACGGCAAGCCTGCCTCCTCCTCGGCCTCCTTGATCAGGTTGTCTTGAAGCGTGAAACCGGCCGGCTGTCCGCCGCCAACCAGGTTGTCCAGCTTGCCCGGTGCGACCAGACGGTCTGGGGCACGGACTCCGACCCACATGTGCATGTCACCATCATCGCGCCGGACATAGCCGTTGACGTGCAGGCCATAGGCGGCAAGGCCGAACACGGCGATGGCGGCACGATCGATCTCCAGCCACGCCGGGGCATCCCACTCTGTCTTGACCGCATACGGTTCCTCACGTCGTCCGCCGAGCAAATCGTCGGTGAGGAGGCGGTCCACTGCCGCCGCCATGGCCCGGGTGCGGGAGTCGTACGTGTCGAACCGCGCCAGCAAGGCGATACCGTCGCCGGCAGGGGCGAAAAGGTCGCTCTGGCCGGCCAGCCAGTCGGCCAGCGCATGGCGAACGCGTCCGACCCGTTCCCCGCCCACGAAGAACGGTTGATAACCGCTCAGGTCATGGCGGTTACAGGCTTCGATATGGCGCAAATACCCCATGGTCACGCCAGAGTCCGATCAGAACCAAGAGCCGACGGCCACCATGCGGCTGATGTTGCACGCGCCACGTCCGACTAGGGTTATGGATGCGGCGCGGCCAAAGAACACGCCGAGCACACGGCCACCGGTGACGAAATCCACCAGAACGATGGCCGCGGTCACTCCGGCCGCCGCTGTGGCGTAATACCCATAATCCTCGGTCGTGAGTGGCGTTGCCACCGAGGTCCGCTCGAAACGTGGAGAATTGGCATGGGCTGCCACTGGAGTCAGTACCAGCAGCAAAAGCAGCAAGATACGACGCATATCAGGCCTCTCGACGCTGACTCGGATGCATGCGAACGGGTCGGCAGAGAACCGAAAAGTCGTGCGCATTGCAAGCATCGTGAGTCACGGCATTGGCCATGGAAGATGGGCATTGGCGGCGCGGACGCCGGCGCCGGGTCCGGTGTCCTGCACCACCGCGATGCCAGCGGCGCGCAGCATCTCTACGCCGCGGCCGTCGACGAAGGTTCCGGGTTCTTCCAGGCAGAACACGACGCGGGCGAGGCCGGTCTGGAGGATATGGTGCGTACACGAGGGTTTGCCTGACAAGCGGGTGCTGCAGGGTTCGAGCGAAGCGTACAGGAGGCAGCCGGACAAGCCGAGACCGGCCCGGTGCGCCTTGTGGATGGCGGTTTCTTCCGCGTGCCACCCGGGGCCGAGCTCCCGGCTATAGCCGGTGGCCAGCACCGCACCGTCGGGACGGGCCAGCACGCAGCCGACCGAGAAGGCGCCATCGGAGGGCGGGCATAGGGCAGCCAGGGCCACCGCCCGGTCGAGCAGCCGGCGATCCCGGCCGGTCACGGCAGACCATGCCGACTGACAGGCACCCGGGTCTCGTCCAATGGATCATCGAGACCATAGGCACAGGTGGTGGGGAGACCGTCCGGCCCGAGGTCGTCCCGTTGCGGACCGCCGTTGGCGAAGCGGCGGCCGAGTCGCCAGCATCGCGGCAGGTCGGCCGGCAGGCGGGCCCGCAAGTGCCGCGCTTGCGTCTCCGCCCAGGCGGCGAAATCCGCGTGGTACAAACCGGCGTCCGACGGATCGACCCGGTTCGCCGGCGCCGCACCCGCCACGGCGGGTTCCATCACGCGGCGGTGCCGCCGACGGTCAGGCCGTCCAGGCGCAGGGTCGGCTGACCGACGCCGACCGGCACACCCTGGCCTTCCTTGCCGCAGACGCCGATCCCAGGGTCGAGCGCCATGTCGTTGCCGACCATGGACACGCGGGTGAGCGCATCCGGGCCATTGCCGATCAGCGTGGCGCCCTTGACCGCCGGACCGAGTTTGCCGTTCTCGATCAGATAGGCTTCGTTGGCGGAGAACACGAACTTGCCCGAGGTGATGTCCACTTGGCCCCCGCCGAAATTGACCGCGAACAGACCCCTGTCGACCGACGCGATGATTTCCTCCGGTGCGTGGTTGCCGTTGAGCATGACGGTGTTGGTCATCCGCGGCATGGGGTGGTGTCCAAAGCTCTGGCGCCGGCCGTTGCCGCTCGGTTTCATGCCCATGAGCCGAGCGTTCATGCGATCTTGCATATAGCCGACCAGAATGCCGTCCTCGATCAAAGTCGTGCATTGGGTCGGCGTGCCTTCGTCGTCCACGGTGAGACTGCCGCGCCGATCCGCCAAGGTGCCGTCGTCGACCACCGTGATGCCGGCGGCGGCCACGCGCTGGCCGAGCAGGCCGGCGAACGCCGAGGTCTTCTTGCGGTTGAAGTCACCCTCCAGGCCGTGGCCGATCGCCTCGTGCAGCAGGATGCCGGGCCAGCCGGGACCGAGCACCACGGTCATCTCACCCGCCGGAGCCGGCACCGAGTCGAGGTTGACCAGGGCCTGGCGCAGGGCTTGATCGACATGGTGGCGCCAGGTCTCAGGCTCGAGCAAAAGGTCGTAGCCGATCCGGCCGCCAGAGCCATAGGTGCCGGTTTCCATGCGGTCGCCGGCGCCGACCACGACCGATACGCTCAGGCGCACCAGGGGCCGCACGTCCGCCACGCGGGTGCCGTCGCCCCGGATGATCTGGATCGCCTGCCAATCCGACGACAAGGACGCACTAACCTGGCGGACACGTTCATCCCGGCCGCGAGCGTAGGCGTCGATGTCGGTCAACATGGCAACCTTGGTTTCGAATGGCACCGGCAAGACCGGGTTGCCGTCGTCGTACAGTCGCCGGTTAGTGCCCGGTGGGGCCTCGCCAAGGGTGCCGGCGTAACCGGCGTGCACGGATTTGACCGTGCTGGCCGCGCGCCGCAGCGCCTCCTCGGTGATTTCCGCGGCATGGGCATAGCCGATGGCTTCGCCGGCGACCGACCGCAGGCCGAAACCCTGCGCTGTATCGAAGCCGGCGCTGCGCAGGCGGCCATCGTCCCACACGAGGGATTCGGTCTGGCCATACTCCAGGTACAGCTCGCCGTCGTCGGCCCCGTGCAAGGCATCGGCCACGATCGATTCCGTGCGGCTGCGGTCGAGCCCGGCGCGGGTGAAGAACAGGTCGTCGGTGACGGCAAGCGGGGTCAAGGAACATCCCTCCCGGTGGGTCTGTCATGGCACACTGTCACGAGATGACGACGCGACGACCGGTCGGCAAGGGGCACGGCCGGCACCCGACGCGCAGAGGGCGCGACCGGAATGGCCGATGTGCGGTTCCCCTTGGCGGAATGCCTCAACGAGATGTGCCCATTTTCTGGCAAACCGGTGGCCGCCGACAGCCTGACCCAGTTCGAAGGCCGGGTGGTCGGGTTCTGCAACCCCGGTTGTAGGGACACCTTCGCCGCTGATCCCGCGGCGTTTCCCGAGGTCATCGCCGTGTTCCGGGCGGCTGCCTTGGCCGCAACGAACCGTAGCTGATCGTCGTCGGGTGCGCCGAGGGGGACCGGACCGGCAGCCGCCTGATGGGGGGCACCGCCGACATACCGTCCGCGCCCGCGTCACTGCCGTCACGGTTCTCGGCGTTCGGTGCCGACGGTGTCACTTGGGCAGTGTGCTTTGTTGAATCTAAAATCCAAGATGATGATGGTAAGTGATCGCGTATTCACACTTTGAACCGACAGGCGATGCATCGATGGTTTTGAAAACGTGGTATGAAATTCGAAAAAACTCGACACTCGTCTTTTCAATTCAGGGCTGGGCTGGGCTTTATCCATCTGCGTCAGAATGTCGCGACGATCCATGCGACATTGCAATAACTCCAAATTCCGCAGCAAAAGCCTGAAACAGCTAGCCCTGTCTACCTTGCCAGGCCGCCCGGGTGTCGGCTTGTATCCGCTCTTGCGTGTCGTTAAGGTCGCGCCGCGTCGCGTTGTCACAGGGAGCACGGCGGACGGCGGATAAGGCGTTGATCGGGGCGGCTCCGGGCCCGGCGCGGGGCAAGGCCGACGGCGCGCGGCGGACAAGGGACAGGAGAGCACAGTGGTGAGGATGACCGTGCACAGACTCGGTGCGTGGATCGGGGCTTTTGCTGCGCTGCTGGTCGGGCTGGTGGCCGGGCCGCAGGTGCTGGCGCAGGGTGTCGTCGGCGAACCCCAGCCCTGGCAGATGGGGCTGCAGGACGGCGTTACACCGGTTAGCCGGATGATGATCGAATTCCACGATCTGCTTATGGTGATCATCACGCTGATCGTGCTCGTGGTCCTTGGCCTCTTGCTGTACGTCATGGTGCGGTTCAACGCCAAGGCGAACCCGACGCCGTCCAAGATGACGCACAACACCCTGGTCGAAGTGGTGTGGACGGTGGTGCCGGTGCTGATCCTGATTGTGATCGCCGTGCCGTCGTTCCGCCTTCTGTACTTCGCCGAGCGGCTGCAGAACGCCGAGATGACCGTCAAGGTGACGGGACGGCAGTGGTATTGGGAATATGACTACCCGGACCATGGCGGCATCAACCTGATGAGCTTCATGCTGCAAGACGACGAGCTGGAACCTGGCCAACGCCGACTGCTTGAGGTCGACAACCGGTTGGTTCTGCCGGTCGACACGGACATTCGCATTCTGGTCACGGCCGGTGACGTGTTGCACTCCTTCTATGTGCCCGCGTTCGGCATCAAGATGGATGCGATCCCGGGTCGGTTGAACGAGACCTGGGTGCGCGTCGAGCAGGAGGGCGTCTATTACGGCCACTGCACAGAATTGTGCGGCGTCGGCCACGCCTACATGCCAGTGGCGGTCGAGGCCGTTTCGAAGCAGGCCTTCGAGGCCTGGGTCACCGAGACGCAGACAGCGCAGGGCCTTGTCGTGCCGGCGCAAACGGATCAAGACGTGGCCCTGGCGGGGCAAACGGCACAGTGACAGTAACGGACGGAATGGGACGGGGCCCAGGCGGCGCACCGCGCGCGCGGCCTTTCGGACAGAGACGGTGAAGGACCTCAACGATCATGGAACACGCGACGGAACATGCGACCCAGGGCGGGCACGGCAACGCCCATCACGACCATACGCCCGGCTTCGTCGACCGCTGGTTGTTCTCCACGAACCATAAGGATATCGGTACCCTCTATCTGATCTTTTCGGTCGTTGCCGGTGTCATCGGTGGTTTGTTCTCCCTGTTGATGCGTCTGGAGTTGCAGGAGCCGGGTCTGCAGTTCGTCGCCGACGGTCAGATGTGGAACGTCTGGATCACGGCGCACGGTCTGATCATGGTGTTCTTTGTCGTCATGCCGGCCGTGATCGGCGGCTTCGGCAACTGGTTCGTGCCGATCATGATCGGCGCACCCGACATGGCGTTCCCGCGGCTCAACAACATCAGTTTTTGGTTGTTGGTGCCGTCGTTCCTACTCTTGGTCGCCTCAGCCTTCGTCGGCCAGGGCGCCGGCACGGGGTGGACGATCTACCCGCCGCTATCCAGCGACCTGGGTCAGCCCGGGCCGTCGGTGGATATGGCGATCTTCGCTTTGCACTTGGCCGGCGCCTCGTCCATTCTGGGCGCGCTCAACTTCATCACCACCATCTTCAATATGCGCGCGCCGGGCATGACCCTGCACAAGATGCCGCTGTTCGTCTGGTCCATGCTGGTCACGGCGTTCCTGCTGCTATTGGCCGTGCCGGTGCTCGGTGGCGCCATCACCATGCTGTTGACCGACCGCAATTTCGGCACCACGTTCTTCAAGCCCGAAGGCGGCGGTGATCCGGTCCTGTTCCAGCACCTGTTTTGGTTCTTCGGCCATCCCGAAGTGTACATCATGATCCTGCCTGGCTTCGGCATGATCAGCCACATCGTGTCGACCTTCTCCAAGAAGCCGGTGTTCGGCTATCTGGGTATGGCCTATGCCATGGTGGCGATCGGCTTCGTCGGTTTCATCGTGTGGGCGCACCACATGTACACGGTCGGGCTGAACGTCGACACCAAGGCCTATTTCACGGCGGCGACGATGATCATCGCCGTGCCAACGGGCATCAAGATCTTCTCCTGGATCGCCACGATGTGGGGCGGATCCATCGAGTTTAAGACGCCCATGCTGTTTGCCATCGGCTTCATCATTCTGTTCACGATCGGCGGCGTCACCGGTGTGGTGCTGGCCAATGGCGGTATGGATATTGCGCTGCACGATACCTATTACGTCGTGGCGCATTTCCATTATACGTTGAGCCTTGGTGCCGTGTTCACGATGTTCGCCGGCTGGTACTATTGGATCGGCAAGATGTCCGGGCGGCAGTATCCGGAGATACTAGGCCAGGTTCACTTCTGGCTCAGCTTCCTGTCGGTTAACCTGACCTTCTTTCCGATGCACTTCATGGGGCTGGCTGGCATGCCGCGGCGCTATCCGGATTATCCGGACGCCTATGCCGGCTGGAACCTGATTTCGTCGTTGGGGGCTTATCTGGCGGTGGCGTCGGCCTTCTTGTTCGTCTTCATCGCCATTTACACGCTGATGTACGGCCGCCGTGTCGAGGCGAACTATTGGGGCGATGGGGCAACGACTCTGGAATGGTCGTTGTCGTCGCCGCCGCCGTTCCACCAGTTCGAGGTGTTGCCGCGGGTGCGGTGATCGCGTCCGGCCCGGGTCGGGCGTTTCCGGCCGGGGCCGACCATCCCGGCCGGTGCCGTAGGACAAAGACATAATCTTATGAATGGAACCGGGTGCCGATTGCCATGACCGACACCACTGTGCAAAGTCCACCCCAGGCCGTTGGCCGGGATGGGCTGCGGAGCGACGCGACGGTGCGGGATTTCGTGTTGCTGCTGAAACCCCGCGTGATGTCTCTGGTGGTATTCACCGGCTTCGCTGGTCTGGTGGTGGCACCGGGAAGTTTGCATCCACTTCTGGCGGCCGTGGCAGTCCTGTGCATCGCCGTCGCTGCCGGTGCCGCTGGCGCCATCAACATGTGGTATGATCGCGACATCGATGCCGTAATGGCGCGGACCTGTCGGCGGCCAATCCCACAAGGTCGCGTGGCTGCGGGGGATGCGCTTGCCTTCGGGGTCGTGCTCAGCGTGGGGGCCGTCATGGTGATGGGATTGGCGGTCAACTGGGCCGCCGCCGCATTGCTTGCGCTCGCCGCGGCGTTCTACGTGTTCGTCTACACCATGTGGCTGAAGCGGCGCACGCCGCACAACATCGTCATAGGCGGTGCGGCCGGAGCGTTCCCACCCATGATCGGTTGGGTCGCGGTCACCGGTGGTATCGATCTTCCGGCGGTGGTGTTGTTTTTGATCATCTTCATGTGGACACCGCCGCACTTCTGGGCTTTATCCCTGTTCCGTCGCGGCGATTATGAGAAGGCCGGTGTGCCCATGATGCCTGTGGTGGCGGGGACGGCGGAGACCAAGCGGCAGATGCTCCTGTATACCCTGCTGCTTTGGCCGCTGTGCATGGCGCCGTACGCGTTCGGCTTGGGTGGCCCGGTGTACCTGGCGGTATCGGCGGTGCTCGGTGGTTGGTTCGTTGTGTGCGCGTTGCGCGTGTTGCGTGGTCAGGGCGAGGCGGCGGCCCGGCGCATGTTCCGGTTTTCCATTCTTTTCCTGTTCGGCGTGTTCGCCGCCTTGATAGTCGGCGAGTTGGGACGGGCGCTGGTACGGGCGTTGGTTTGAGGGAATGGGGTTTGCAAGAATGGGGTGTGAGGGATGGCGATGACGGAGACGCCTGACGGCGGCCGTCCGGGCGGATCGGAGGCACAGGCTCGGCATGAGGGGCTGGAGCGCCACCGCCAGATGCGCGGGCGCAATCTGGCCGTGGCCGGCGTGTTGATCGGGTTGGTGGTGCTGTTTTATCTGATCACGATCGTACGGATGGGGGCGCACTGACATGGATGCACGCGGCAACCCATCGGTGCACAGCCGCAACCAGCGCCTTTTGCTGACACTGCTGGGCGTGGTTGTCGGCATGATCGGCCTCTCGTTTGCGTCGGTGCCGCTGTACCAACTATTTTGTCAAGTCACGGGCTTTGGCGGCACGACGCAGGTTGCCGGCGACCTAGAGGGGATGGTGGCGAGCGAACACCGGATCACGGTGCGCTTCAACGCGGATGTGAATGGCGGTTTGCCGTGGCGTTTCCGCCCGGAGGTCCGCGAGATCGACGTACGCTTGGGGGAGGGCCGGCTCATCGCTTACCGGGCCCGCAACCAGGCCGCCCGCCACACCACCGGCACGGCTATCTACAACGTGACACCGTTGAAGGCGGGGCTGTACTTCAACAAGGTACAGTGCTTCTGTTTTGACGAGCAGGGATTGGTGCCCGGCCAGGAGGCAGATTTCCCAGTTTATTTCTTTGTCGATCCGGCGATGGCGGAAGATCCGGATTTGGCCCACGTCGACACCATCACTCTATCGTACACATTTTATCCGGCGGCCTCGGCGGCGCTGGAGGAAGCGGTCGAGGCCCTGCCGGTGCCGGCCGAGTCCGCCTCCGCCGTGCGGCCTGCCGCCGTCGCCCAGACCAAGGAATCGCGAAACAATGGCTGACACGCACATTGAAGCCGGCACCACCTACGATTTGAATGCGGGCGGCGCCCAGCCCTATCACTTGCTCAAACCGAGCCCTTGGCCGATCGTCGGCGCCTTTTCGGGCGGCCTGTTGGCCGTGGGCGTCGTGGTGTTCATGCACTCCGACAGCGCATGGCTGATGGTCGTCGGTCTGGCCGCGGTGCTCGGCACCATGTGGCTTTGGTGGCGCGACGTGGTGAAGGAATCGGTGGTTGCCAAGGAGCATTCACCAGTCACCAAGATCGGTCTGCGTTATGGCATGGCCTTGTTCATCGCCTCGGAGGTCATGTTCTTCGTGGCGTTTTTCTGGGCCTTCTTCAATGCCAGTCTGTTCCCGATGGCGGTTGACCCCGCCCTCTTCCCCGATGCTTTGCCGGGGGGACCGCTGGAACATGCGGCTAATCCGGATGGTGTGTGGCCGCCGCCGCTGGTGCACACGGTCCCGGCGTTCGATTTGCCGTTGCTCATGACCCTGATCCTCCTGCTGTCTGGCGTGACGGTCACCTGGGCGCACCATGCCCTGGTCGAAGGCAAGAACCAGGAAGCCGAACGGGCTCTCGGTCTCTCCGTGCTGCTCGGCGTCCTGTTTCTGGGCTTTCAGGTTTATGAATACGCCCATGCGCATTTCGGGTTCCGGGAAGGCATTTTCCCGTCGACCTTCTTCATGGCGACCGGCTTCCATGGCTTCCACGTCTTCGTCGGCACCATCTTCCTTGCTGTCTGTTGGTTCCGGACCATGAAGGGACACTTTACGCCGGAGAGTCACTTCGGCTTTGAGGCGGCGGCATGGTATTGGCACTTCGTCGACGTCGTCTGGCTATTCCTGTTCGTTGCCATCTATTGGTGGGGTGCGATCCCGCGCGGCGGCGTTCCACACTGACCAGGGGTACCATGACCGAGCCATCTCTGTTTTCGACCCTTCACAAGGCTTGGCGCTGCGTGTGCCCACGTTGCGCGCAGGGGCATCTGTTCCAAGGCTTTTTGACTGTGGTGGACCGGTGTGCGCATTGCCATTTACCACTGTCGCGTAACGACAGCGGCGACGGCCCTGCCGTGTTCCTGACGTTCATCTTGGGTACCCTGCTGGTCCCGCCGGCCCTGTGGCTGTCATTCCAGGTGAGTTGGCCGCTCTGGCTGCACACCGTGGTGTGGGGTCTGGTCATTCTGGGCTTGACCTTGGGCATGCTGCGTCCGGCCAAGGCCCTGGTGGTGGCGCTACAGTTCAACCACCGGCCGGAGGAGTACGACGAGTCGTAGGCGCCGGTCTTCTTGACTGCGCCAGGCGCGACCGACGCCAAACGGTGCCGGATAGGATGCGCCAGCGCATCCTATCCGGCCTTCGGTTCAGGCAACGATGTGGCGGTATAGATGCCATGTGGCGTGGCCGAGGATTGGAACCACAACGGCAAGACCGACGAAGGCTGGGATCGAGCCGGCCAGCAGCGTCCCGGCGACGATCAGGCCCCAGACCGCCATGATCTGAGGATTGGCCGCTACTGCCCTGAGCGATGTCGCAATGGCGGTGACGGCATCCACGTCGCGATCCAGCACCAAGGGAAATGACACCACGGAGATCGCCAGCACCACCGCTGCGAAGACGAAGCCGGTAATGTTGCCGATGATCAGAAGTTGAATGCCGCTCGCGCTGGAGAACACCAAGTCTAGCAACGCTCCGACGCTGCGCGGTTGCGCCGAACCGAGCGTGGCAGCATAAATCGCTTGTGCCGCCACGATCCAGGCGAGGAACAAGCCAAGCAAAATCATGCCAAGCACGAGGATGGACCGCAACCTCCGACCGCGCACCGCGGACAGAGCATCGTACCAGGTTGCGGGCAGACCCTGTTCACGCCGCCGGCTGATCTCATAAAATGCCAGGGCAGCGATCGGACCAACCAGGGCAAACCCGGACGCCAGCGGGTACACAAGCTGCAGCAGGCCGCCACCGGAAAACACGATGGCGGCGATCAGGCCGACCACCGGGTAGATGATCGCCAGGAACACCAGATGGCTTGGTTTGCTGAGAAAATCATCCAATCCCTTACGCAGGGCCGCCGTCACGTCGTCGAGGCCGATGGTGCGGATTTCGACGTCGCGTCTGACCGGATTGCCGGTCGCCAGGCTTGTCTCGCTCATGCTGCTACCTCCCTAGGGATGGGGTCGCGCCGTCCCGATTCGGCAGGGTACTGAGCGTTCCTGTGCGGCTTTTCCCGCGCCGACAATCGGTCCGCAGGCTTCGGGCAACCGGTCACGGAGGCTGAGTTTTCCCCAAGTCGCACCAACCAAGCGGAGGGGCGAACGGGTCGTGACCAACCTTGAGCGTGCCGATCGACCGAATCAGCCGTAACCTAATGATTTTTGGCAGCCCACACCAATCACTGGTATTTGATGGGCCGGTGTGTCTCAAGCGCCTTGCGCCCACATTGGGCCGCGGAAAAAGTTCTAGCTATTTGATTTTCAAAAAATATCGGTGCGGTACCGGAGGGTGCGGTGCGAGCGTTCCCCCGGTCGCCGCCTCGCCGGCTGCCACCACGCTTGGCGGTTCCGCCTTCTGCTCCGTGGCTGGACGGGGGGAATGCGCCGTTCGCCGCGGTTGCCGGCGAGGCCTGGTCTTGCAATCGTCTCGACCTAAGACTCTGATTGGTTGGAAATCATCCGGATTTCCTCAGAAACACCGAGCATCTGAGTGGTCATGTCCAGGTGCTTGGCCAGGTCGCGTTGTCGATGCCGCCGTTTCCCGTGTCGTGCCGACTGCGGCAACAGTGTGCTGATCATGGCGCCGTTATGGCCAGACTGGGCTGCCCATCTTGGTGGTTCACAATCCGCAAGGGACTCTCTGGTCCAACGATCCCTTTTCTATCCGGTTGTTGAGACGATTTGTTTCGGAGCGTCGGCTTGAAGCCGACGCTCCCGATTCCGTGTCGAAACAGGAACAAGTCAGCAATCTAATAGATTGAAATCACTTGATTTTTGCCTCCTTGAAGGTCACGTGCTTGCGCGCCCGGGGGTCGTATTTGCGGAACTCAAGTTTGTTGGTCGTCTTCTTCGGGTTTTTCTTCTTGACATAGAAATACCCGGTGCCTTCCGTGCTGAGCAGACGGATCAAAACGGTTGCTTGCTTGGCCATGGAGTGCGCCCTGCCCTGGTAGTGACAAAAGCGCACCGACCTTGCCGCTGCGCTTAACAAACCTCCAAAATATCGGTCACCCAAACCCAGGTCAAGGCGGTTGGGGCTGGCATGGCCGCCACGACCGATTTTCAGGGAGCGCTAGCGCTCGGCCACGATCGTATGGCTGAGTGCGCCGAAATAGAGCTGCCGGTCTCCGAGCAAGGCTTCCGCCACATGCAAGTCCAGATCCGGGGCATGTGCTTTCCACGGGCAAAGTCGGCGCAGATGGGCCAAGGCCTCCGTGTCTTCCGGTGCTGCATCACGCAGCAGCAGCACCAAATGCCGGTCAGCGCCGGCACGGTTGCGCACATCGGCCAAAATGTCCTCTGCATCGGCCGCCTCTTGGCTGGTGC
The DNA here is from genome assembly GCA_028281465.1 of Azospirillaceae bacterium. Classification (GTDB taxonomy): domain Bacteria; phylum Pseudomonadota; class Alphaproteobacteria; order Azospirillales; family Azospirillaceae; genus JANQJV01. The sequence continues at coordinate 28,273 of JANQJV010000360.1, forward strand.
AGATGGTCGGGTGGACACCTTGTCGGTGCAGTGTATAGCCGGACGGGGCATACAAGCGCGACCAAGTCAGGAACATCTCTGCGTTATTCGGCAAGCGCGTCACCGTTTGGACACTACCCTTGCCGAACGATGATGCGCCGACCACGACGGCGCGGCGGCTGTCCTGTAAGGCTGCAGCCACGATCTCCGCAGCCGAAGCCGAGCGACCGTCGAGCAGAACCACCATGGGCAGCCCGTGCAGGACGTCTTTGCCGGTGGCATCGAAGCGCTGCCAGCTATCCGGGTGCCGGCCGGCGGTGGCAATGATCCGTCCGCGTCGGATGAAGAGGTCCGCCACCGCCACGGCCTGGTCCAGCAATCCGCCCGGATTGCCGCGCAGGTCGAGGATCACGCCGCGCGCCTTCGCCCCAAGCTGGCCCAGCGTGCGTTCGATCGCGCGGCGCAGGTTGTGCGTGGTCGCGGCATTGAAGCGCTTGAGCTGCAGGATCGCCACATCGTCATCTACGCGGACGGTTACGGTGTTGGGCACGACGCGGGCGCGTTTGATCTGCACGGTGCGCCGGGCCGGGGCGCCGGCTCCGCCGTCCGGTCGGCCGAACTCCAGGGTAACCATGGTTCCGATCGGTCCGCGCAGACGATTGGAGACGTCGGTCAGGGCGGCGTATCCGACCGGTGTGCCGTCGATGGCAAGGACGACGTCGCCCGACGCCAGCCCAGCCCTGGCGGCCGGGGTTTGCGGTTCCACCGACCGCACGACAATGCGCCCATCAATGCGGTCGATGATGATGCCAATGCCGCCGAAGCCTTCGCGGGCAGCACGTTCTCGGTCTGCCTGGTCCGGGCCGGAGTAGCGGGAGTAGTCATCCAGTGAGCCCATGATCGCGTCGAACACGGCCTCATACAGATGGTCGGCCGACGCGCCGCGCAGCCGCGACGATCGGGTCCGTGCCGCCTTGATCGCTGCCACGGTCAGCATGGCCCAATCCGCCGCATCGTTCCCGTCTGGCTGCGGAAACCGGGCAACTTCGTCGCGCCCCAAATGCAGCGTAATGCTGCGTTCAGAACGTGCGATCCACAAGTCCGGATCGATATGGGCCAGGCCGCTCAGCCCGCTCACCGTGATGGTGGTCAAATCGACGGCTTCAAGATAGATCTCTGCGATTCGATCGTAGCCGACGGTGAAGACCTCTTCTCCCAGATGGGCACGGGTCAACCAGGACGCCGCCAATGGCGAGGCGGCCCCAGCTACGGCCGCGCTGCCGCGTAGATCCGGCGCACAACCGGCCACGATGAGAAGGGTCGCAGCGATCACGCCGATGCAGGCGCGGCAGGCGAGAAGGCGACGTGCTGATCCCATGCCAGTCCCGGTTCCCAATCCGCTGCAATGCCGTGGATATCGGCGGGTCAACGACACCCCGTACCGATCATATCTGCCACGGTGCAGAGCAGTCTGCCATCGTTTCGGTCCCAGAAAAATGCGCCAGCTCATTTTCGGGTCAGTTCACCGCCTTTGCCAAGGGAGGTAATCCACCGGACCTGCGTTCCAAGGCCGGGCGGGCCCACTGGCCACGCACCGTGCATTCACCGCATGGCTTAATCCGATTGTCGTCGAAAATCGTGCGGGGAGCCATGCTCAACCGCGATGTCGCGACCGTGGAGCTTTTGTCTTGCTGCGGCGTGTGCCCACGCCGCCACGTCCGGCCGTCGTCGCAGACCGGGATCGGCTTGTCGCTAGGTCCTGGTCCGGCATGTCGACCAAGGCAAGGATGGTACTGCCGGAGACCGGGTCGGCTTCGACCACGCGAATGGACACGGGCATGCCGGCCTGCAGCACCTTGCCCCAGCGCTGACCGACCAAGGCTTGGTGCGTTTCGTGGTGTTGGTATCGGTCATCCGACAGGGTGCTTGCGGGAATGAAGCCGTCCGAACCGGTCGATTCCAGACGAACAAAGACGCCGGAGCGGTTCACACCCGAGATCCGACCGCTCAGGATGCGATCGCTCTGGCCGGCCAAGAACGCGGCCGTGTAACGGTCTAAGGCCGATCGTTCCGCCGCGGCTGCACGCCGTTCGGTCATGGATAAATGCTCACCGATCTCATCGAGTCGGGTCGCACTGACGTTGTCCAGCCCGCCGGCTCCCAGATCGAAGGCGCGGATCAGGGCGCGGTGCACGACAAGGTCGGCATAGCGACGGATCGGCGAGGTGAAATGGGTATAGCGCCGCAGTGCCAGGCCGAAGTGGCCTATATTGTCCGGCGCGTAGACCGCCTGCGCCTGGCTGCGCAGAACCATTTCCGTGATCAGCGGTCGGTGGGGGTGGTCTTCGGCCTTCTTGAGCACCTGTGTGAAGTGGATCGGGCGCATGGCCTGGCTCTTGACCAGACGGAGGTCCAGACTGGTCAGGAAATCACGCAGCGATTCCAGCTTGTCCGGCGACGGCTGGTCGTGCACCCGATACAGGAACGGGACGCTGCGCGCCTCCAACGCTTCCGCCGCGGCCACATTAGCGGCGATCATGAATTCCTCGATCAGCCTGTGGCTATCGTAGCGCGATCGGGCCGCGATCGAGGCCACACGGCCGTTGGCATCGAGTTTGATCTCGCGTTCCGGCATGTCCAGGTCCAGCGTGCCGCGCCGTCGGCGCGCGGCGGCCAGGGGCCGATAGGCGCCGTAAAGCGGGGCGATCACGGTGTCCTGGAACGCCGGGTCGAGGTCCGGTGGTGAGTGGCCGTCGTGGGCTTGCTGCACCGCCTCGTAGGTAAGGCGGGCCGCCGAGCGCATGATGGCCCGGCAGAAGCGGTGTCGTCGGAGTATGCCGCTCGCATCAATCCAAAGATGGACAGCCAGGCACGCCCGATCTTCGTGTGGTCGCAGGGAACAGAGACCATCGGACAGCGCCTCGGGCAGCATGGGAACGACCCGGTCCGGAAAATAGGCCGAATTGCCGCGGGCCAGGGCAGCCCGGTCGAGGGCACTGCCCGGGCGGACATAGTGGGCCACGTCGGCGATCGCCACCACGAGGTGCCAACCGCCTTTATTGTCTGCCGCCGTGTCTGGGGTTGCCCAAACGGCATCGTCGAAGTCCCGGGCGTCGGCACCATCGATGGTGACCAGGGGTAGGCTGCGCAGGTCCTCGCGGTCTTCGGTCGTGATCGGGTGGCCCCGGTTCGCTTCGTCCAGAGCCTCGGCCGGGAACGCGGTGGGTAAGCCATGGTTGTGGATGGCGATCAGACTGGCGGTCTGCGGTTCACCGGTATTGCCCAAAACCTCGAGTATCTTGGCCTGGCGCGGGCCGGCGCTGCGGGTCGCCACCATTTCGGCCAGCACCAGGGTGCCGGGTGGCGGGGGCGGTTCCCCCGTTGGGGTGAGTGCATAGTCCGTGCGGGCGCGACGGTCCACCGGCACCAACCGGTGTCCACCCGGCCCCTCGCGCCAGGTGGCCAGAAAACGGTGCTCACCGCGGTCCAGGCGCCGGATGGTCCGTCCCCGGTAACTGCCGTCGGTTTGGCGTTCCAATCGAGCCAGCACACGGTCGCCCGTTGCCAGGGCGGGCCGTCCCCGGCGTTCCGGTGCCATGATGATCGGCGGTGGTGGCGTCTCGTTGTGCCAGTGCGCCGGTTGTGCCGTGACGTCGCCGTCGGCATCAACGGGGCCGATCACGACGATGGTAACATCCGGCAAGGCTGACGGCGGTGCCAGCCGGTGCCGTCGGCCGCGTTCGACGCTGCCATCCTGTTCCAAGTCCTTGAGAAGCTGTTTCAGCGCCAGACGGTGGGCACCGGACAGACGAAACGCGCGGGCAATCTCGCGCTTGCCCACTGGCACCGGGCTTTCGCGGATGAAATCGAGAACCGCCTCACGGCTTGGGAAGGCATTGGGCTTCTCGGTCATCGTCGCCACCTAAGGCGCCGCTGATTGCTGCGGCGCAGCATGATGGTCAAGCTGGGCCCCAAGACCGTTTCCCCGCCCAAGCATTTGGTGCATGCCTGCAAATCATGCAGATTCTGCAGGGTAGCGCCCGGAAATTCGAACCGTCGGATCTCATACGTAAGGCTTATCTCTGGGCCATGGATTTTGCGCCGCAACAACCGCATCCGTGCGGGTCGGTGCTTCGATCGAAGAGCAGGAGAGAACCATCATGAGCCGCAAACCGCGACAAGCGTCGGTCGACCAAATATCGCTCGACTTCGCCGACATCGAGCGCCGTGCCCATCAACTCCGTGCCGAGGCGTTTCGAAACATGCTGGTCGGTTTCCGGGACTGGCTGTCCCGCACTTTGTTTTCCTACCATACCGACCACGATACCGGCATCGATGCTTTGTATTCCATGAGCGACCGCGAGTTAGCCGACATCGGACTCAGCCGCGGAGATATCCCGAGCATCGCTGACGGGTCTTTCGAAGACAGCCATGGCCGCATGATTTCCACGGGGCATCGCGACCTGGAGCACCGGTCGACCGTCTGACCGGTCTGATAATCGGCCTCTCTTTGGTCGTTAGTGTGCGGGTAGACCGGGCCGAATGCAAGCGATCCGGCCCCACGGGCTTCGTCATCATGTGCCGCGGACCAGCTTGAGGAACGCTGCAACGTCATCGCGAAGCGACTGGAGTTGGTTCGATACGGCACCGGATGCGGACAGAACCTCGTCGGCGGCCGAATGGCTGGCACCGGCGGCCCCGCGGACGTCCTTTATGTGCTCTGTGACGTCTTGGGTTCCACTCGCCGCCTGACTGGCGCCGACGGCGATCTCACTCACGGCATTGCGTTGCTGGTCGACCGCCTGTGCGATGCCCTCAGCCAGAAGACGCAATTGACCGATCACGTCGGCAATATCGCCGATCACTTGCACGGTTTCTTGGGTTGCAGCCTGCACCGTGTTGACCTGTATGGTGATTTCTTCCGTTGCCTTGCCGGTTTGGTTAGCCAGGTTCTTGACCTCGCTGGCGACCACGCCGAATCCCTTGCCGGCTTCGCCGGCTCGGGCTGCCTCGATGGTGGCGTTCAAAGCCAGCAGGTTGGTCTGATTGGCGATTCCGTTGATCAGGCTGACCACCTGCTCGATCTGCAGGGCCGCGTCGGATAGGCTTTGGATCATCCGGTTGGCCGCGTCGGCTTTCTCCACCGCGGAGGCCGAGATCGACGAGGATTGATCCACACGGCTATTGATTTCATCGACCGAAGACGAGAGTTCCTCGGTTGCTGCCGCCACGGTCTGCACGTTGCCGAGTGCCTGATCGGCCGCGGACACCACCGCTTCCGCCAACTGCAGGGTCTGGGCCGCCGTCTCGGCCATCGATCGCGCGGTACCGTTCAGGTTCTCGGTCGCTGCGTCGACTTGGTCGATGGCGTCGGAGACCTTGGCATCGAACGCGGTGATCGACTGCGAGAGCGCCTGCGCCTTGCGGTCTTTGGCCGCTTGGCGGGCCCGGTCGAGACGGCCGATTTCCTGCATCTTCTTGGCATTGGTCTGGAACACGACGATGGCGCGGGCCATGTCGCCGACCTCGTCGGCGCGTTGCAGCGCCGGGACGGCGACGCCCAGATCGCCCGACGCCAGCGCGGTCATGGCCGCCCGCATCTGCTGCATCGGACGCAGTACCATGCGCAGGCCGATATGCACGACAGCCATCACAACGGCAAACATGACCAGGTTGGACAGCACCGCCCGCAACCAATCGGCGTGAACCGCGTCTTCCAGGCTTGAGGTGGCAAAGCCGATTTCGATTCGGCCCAGAGACTCGTCATCGCGCGTGATCGGTGACGACAGGATGAGCGTGCCGGGCTCGGCGAGTGAGCCATGGTCGTAGGGGACATCATCGTACGGATCGATGATTTGGGCGCCGCGGAAATTCGGATCCCGCTCAAGGCCTCTGAGGATCTTTCCGATCACCTCATCATCGATGTCCCATAGCGGCGCCGCCAGCGCCTCGGCCTGCGCCTGCACGAACAGCAAGCTGCGGCTTTCGAACAGCTCGCGCCGCTCGGCGGCACGGCGGCTGGTCTCCAGCACCGTGACGGCCACGAAGGTGACCGCCATGCCGACCGCCAGAAATGCCATGACCCGAGTGCGGATGCCGAGTCGTGGCCGCCCGGCCGCCGGGCCGGGTGGCCTGGGACCCTTGGCGTGCTCCGGTTCCGACATGACGGCAACCCTCCATACGGATGGGAATGGCCCTCGGTCCCCAGCGGGGACCGGTGTCGCATTCAGTCGAGGTATTGGGCGACGATGGAATCGTAGCGACCATCGGCCTTCAGAGTAGCCAGCGCGGCGTTGAGTGCGATCACGGTGCCAGCCGGCACCGATTTGCGCGAAAACATGAAGTGAACCGGCTCTTGGGTCACCGGTGTGGGGTGGATCGTCATCAGGCCGCTGGCGCTTCCGGATTGCACCGCCGCTTGGCCGACGAATCGGTCTTCGATGAAGCCATCCAGCCGGCCTGCTTTGGCCTTGCGCACATTGAGCGTGGTGCTTCTGGAAGGTTCCACCTGGGCTGTGAAATCGGTGTTGCCCATGAGCCGGTCGAAGAGACAACCGTAGGCGTAGTCCGTCACCGTGCCAAGGCGGAACCCGGTGCCGGGCAGATCTTCCAGCCCACCAGGGCCGACAGCGCCGAGCTTGTCGGTGAGGACGAACAGAACGATCTCGTCGTGCCGATACGCATCCGAGAAACGTGCGAAGGTCTCGCGTTCAGGGGTGATCGATGCACCCATGGCGGCATCGATGCGCCCGGCTTCCATATCACTGAGTAGCCGGCGCCAGGGCAGTTCTTTGGGCGTCACGGTGCATCCGGCGGCGTCTGCCGTCGCCAGGAACAAATCGACGTCAAGGCCGGTCACGGTGCCGTCACGCTCAAGCTGGAATGGGGCGAAATCCTCCCAGCCAAGGCGGATGGAGCAGGCGTTTGCCGTGGCGGCCGACAGACCGAAGGCGAGAACCAGGGTCGTGGCCATGACGGGGGCATTGCGCATGTCCGGTTCCTTTTCTTGGTGTGTGAAGCAAAAATGACATGATATCCATCACCACTGTGCGCGGTGATGGCGAAACAACAATGAACACTGAATGCACTCGAGGCCCTGTGCCAGGGCAGATCGGTCCGACAGGAGACCATAGTACCTAATCAACCACCATACGATACGGTACGGGCGGGGACGACCTATTCCATGTTGGCCGCGTAGTCTCGGTCGTGATTCAAAGACATTGCGACTGGTGGCAGGTGGTCTGCGGTTGACAGTGGACGGGAACATGGGGACGACGGACGGCGGTCCGTTCGGCGCCGGTCGTGAATCGGCCGCGCGAACTCAACGGCGTGTGCCACGGGGATCGGACTCAACGGTTTTCCCGTTTCTTCGACCTGGTCTGGGCGCCGGCCGGCCGGGTTTGTGGGCTCCCGCTGGCCGTTGATTTGCGCGATGCAGATGCCGCCGATGTCTCCGTAGCCGGCGCCGTGGTGCCATGGTCGGACCCACTCCCGGTGCTCGTCCGCTTCCGTCTGGTGGGTGTGCCGGTCGGTGGGGGGGCCACGGTTTGCTCCGGTGTTTCTGAGATCGCGGTTCGACGCGCCGATGTCGCCGCGGCACGGGTCGATTGGGCCGTCGTCGCGGCCGTGGCCGTACCGGCCGGTTTTCGACCGGCCGTGGGTTTGGCGCCCGCCTTCGATCCAGCCTTGGATGGGGGTGAAGTGGCGGTTTGGGTCGACGCATTCATCGCCGTCTTGGGCCCGGCCTTGGCGGGTTTGGTCCCGCTGCCGGTGTTCGTGCTCACCTTGGAGGTTTTCTTGGCCTCGCCGGCTTTGGCAAGTTTGGCATCGATCAGTGCCACCGCTTCGGCCAAGGTGAGGGCTTCCGGTTCGACGCTTCTGGGAATCGAAGCATAGATTTTACCGTGCTTGACATACGGACCGAAGCGACCGCTGCCAAGCTGAATCGGCTTGCCGTCGGCTGGGTGGTCGCCCAGCACGCGCGCCGGTGCCGTGGCCGCGCCGCGCCGCGCCGATGGTTCGGCCAGCAGCACGACGGCGCGATTGACACCAATGGTGAGCACATCGCCATCATCGGGTAGCGATTTGTAGGCCGTGCCATGTTTGAGATAGGCGCCAAACCGGCCGATGCCGGCGGTGATCGGTTCACCGCTTTCCGGGTGACGGCCGACCTCGCGCGGTAGGGCAAGCAATTGCATGCCGACGTCAAGACTCACATCGGACGCTGTCAGACCCTTGGGCACTGAGACGCGTTTGGGTTTCTCCGGCTTACGGTCCTTGCCCTTGGCCGGCTCAGCCGCCTCGGCCGGCGGACCGAGCTGGATGTAGGCCCCGAACGGGCCGCGTTTCAGCCACACCGGAAGGGTGCTCTCCGGGTCGTGGCCGAGCATCTTTGGACCGTCGAGCAACGCCTGGCCGTCGCCGTCCTCGCCACTGGGCACGCTGAGCGGCCGCGTGTACTGGCATTCCGGGTAGCGGGAACAGCCAATGAAAGCGCCATTGCGGCTCAGTTTGAGGCCGAGCCGGCCGGCCGTGCAGGCCGGGCAGCGCCGCGGGTCATTGCCTTGCTCGTCTGTGCGGAAGAAATGCGGCCCCAGTTCCGCGTCGAGCGTGTCGATCACTTCGCTGACGCGCAGGTCTTGGGTTTCTTCCACGGCTGCCGAGAACGCTCGCCAGAACTCGCGCAGCACCGTTTTCCAATCGATCCGGCCGCCAGAAACGTCGTCGAGCTGGTTTTCGAGCGCGGCGGTGAAACCGTAATCGAAATAGCGTTCGAAGAAGGCAACGAGGAAGGCGGTGACCAGGCGGCCACGGTCTTCCGGGTGGAAACGCTTGCGGTCCAGCCGCACATAAGCCCGATCCTGGAGCACCTGCAAGATCGAGGCATAGGTGGAGGGGCGGCCGATACCCAGCTCTTCCAAGCGTTTTACCAGGCTGGCTTCGGTAAAGCGTGGCGGCGGTTGGGTGAAATGTTGTTCGGGCCGCAGGTCACCCCGTTCAACTGGACCCCCTTCCTTGACCGGTGGCAGGCGGGTCTCTTTGTCGTCATCGTGCGCGTCGTCGCGGTCTTCTTTGTAAACGCGCAGAAATCCGTCGAACACCACGACGGAGCCGGTGGCGCGGAACACAACCGAGCCGTCGGGGCAGGCGACGTCGACCGCGACCTGATCAAGGATGGCGCTGGCCATTTGGCATGCCACCGTGCGTTTCCAGACCAACTCGTACAGGCGCCGCTGATCGCCATCCAAATAGCCCGCCACGTCGTCGGGGCGGCGTGACAGGTCGGTCGGTCGAATCGCCTCGTGCGCTTCCTGGGCGTTTTTCGCCGTCGATTTGTACACCCGCGGGGCGTCGGGCAGATAACCGGTGCCGAAGGACGACCCAATGACCTGGCGCGCTTGGGCGACCGCTTCCTGCGCCAGTTGCATGCCGTCGGTCCGCATGTAGGTGATCAGGCCGACAGTTTCGCCGCCGATGTCGACGCCTTCGTACAGCGCCTGGGCCGCGCGCATGGTGCGGGTGGCACCGAATCCAAGCTTGCGCGAGGCTTCTTGCTGCAGGGTGGAGGTGATGAAGGGCGCTGCTGGATGGCGCCGCACCTGTTTGCGCTCGATGGCCGCGATCCGGAATGGCAGCGGCGCGATGCGCTCAAGCGCAGCATCGGCGGCTCCTTTGTTGCCGAGCGCGAATTTGTCCAGCTTCTGCCCGTCGAGCTGGTTCAGGCGGGCGGTGAAGGTGCCTCCGTCCTCCGTGGTGAAGTCGGTTTCAATGGTCCAGAATTCCTGCGGCCGAAATGCCTCGATCTCGGCTTCTCGCTCGCAGATCAGGCGCAGCGCCACCGATTGTACCCGGCCGGCCGATTTCGACCCGGGCAGCTTGCGCCATAGCACCGGCGACAGCGTGAAGCCGACCAGGTAGTCGAGTGCGCGGCGTGCCAGGTAGGCCTCGACCAATTCCCGGTTGACGGTGCGCGGCTGCGCTATGGCGGCGCGGACCGCCGATTTGGTGATCTCGTTGAAGGTGATGCGCTGGACGTCGACTTTGGCCAGCAGTCGCTTGTCCGCCAGTACCTGGGTGACATGCCAGGCAATCGCTTCACCCTCGCGGTCCGGGTCGGTGGCGAGGAAAACGCGTCGAGCCGATTTCACCGCTCGAGCGATCTCGTCCACATGCTTCTTGGAACGCTCCGACAGCGCCCAGTCCATGGCGAAATCATCGTCGGGCCGCACCGAGCCATCCTTCGGTGGCAGATCGCGCACATGGCCGAAGCTGGCCAGCACCATGAAGTCCGAGCCGAGATACTTGTTGATCGTCTTCGCTTTGGCCGGCGATTCGACGATCACGACGGTGTCCTGAGACAAGTGCCCTCCGACCAACCCTGACGCACCCGGGCGATCGTGGGTGGGTCAGATCAGGCTGACCCGTCCGCCTGGGTGCCGTTCAAGCCGTCCCGCAAGTTCCAACTCCAACAGGACGGTCGTCACAACCGAGGGTGACAATTGGCAATCCCGGATCAATTCGTCAATTATGGTGGGTGCCGGACCGAGCGATTCCAGGATCGCCTGGCGTGCCCGTTGCAGTTCTGCGTCGTCCGGCTGCGGCGGAGCGGTCGGGGCGAAATCGGTCGGCACGATCTCAGCCAAGGGTCGTGTGCGCAGACCATCCAGGACTTGTAAGACGTCGTCGGCAGTTTCCGTGAGTGTGGCGCCGTCCCGAATCAGGCCGTTGGAGCCGCGGCAGCGCGGGTCGCGTGGCGAACCGGGCACGGCGAACACCTCGCGTCCCTGTTCGCCGGCCAGCCGGGCTGTAATGAGCGAGCCGGATCTAGGAGCGGCTTCCACCACCAGCACGCCCAGGCACAAGCCAGAAATGATGCGGTTGCGGCGCGGGAAATGCCGAGCCTGCGGCTGCGTGCCCAGCGCTGGTTCGGCCACCACGGTGCCGGCCTCGACCATGCGGTGATATAGCGCCCCGTTTTCCTCCGGATAGATCACGTCGACTCCGCCGGCCATCACGGCCACGGTGCCGGTGGCGAGGGCACCTTCGTGCGCAGCGGTATCGATGCCGCGCGCCATGCCGGAGACGACGGTGTAACCGGCCCGGCCGACGGCCGCAGCGATCTCCGCGGCGATCAGTCGGCCGTTGAGCGAGGCGTTGCGGGCGCCGACGACGGCCAGGGCGGCCCGTTGAAGGAGGTGCACATGGCCAAGCACGGCCAGGATTGGTGGCCGATCTTCCAAGGTGCGCAGCGCGGCCGGATAGTCCGGCTCACACGCCGCCAGGAAGCGCCCGCCCAGGGTCGCCAATGCCGTTTGCTCACGGTCGGCCGCGGCCCGGCTTGGACTCTTCAACGGTTTGATGCGACCGCCCCGTCGCGCCAGTTCGGGCAGGGCCCGCAACGCTTGGGTGGCGGAGCCACATTGGTCGAGCAGCCGGAAGAACGTCATGGGTCCAACGTTCTCGGTGCGGATCAGCCGGAGCCAGTCTAGCCGCTCGGACTCGGTCAGGGTGCGTGTCGATGCTGTGGTCATGCCATAGTATTCGGGCGGGTCGACAAGCCGTCAACGTCTTCGCTGCCGTGGCACCCAACTGGGGTTCTTCGCGATGGGCCATCATTCCCTGTAGCATGCCCAATCTTGTTCGGACGCTCGTCTCATAGGGAGCAACCGGTCATGCGAGGAGCGCGATGACGGAGATGCCCGTGACCTCTGCTGCCAATCATCCGGTCGAGGCGGCCTGGTGCTGCTGCGACCGCCGGCCGACGCCGGCAAGCGCAATCGGTTTTCTGGGTCGCTCTGTGTACTGTGAGCCTTTGTTGTGGTTCGCCCGGTTTAGATTTGGGGGGAGGGCCGCTCGAACGGTCGCGCGGCTGGCGTCGGGCTGCACGGAATCGCCCCCAACCACGCCCCAAGATTGGAGGTTCCCATGGCGATAACAATCGCTTTATGCATGGTGATGGTGATACCCGCTGTCGGCCTTGGTTACCTTTTGTCGCTATTGTTGGAGTTTGCCGAGTATCGAGCTGACGCATTTCCGGCAATCATGGCGGCGATCTGGGGCAGTTGGGCAGCTTTGAGTAGCCGTGTGGTTGCCAACGGCCGGACCAGGACGGTTTTAATAGTCACTGGCAATTTACTCATGGCATTTGCTTTAGTCAGTATCCTCGGAACCTTGTGACCGACGCGGGCGTCATGACCCGGTTAGGCGCACGCGTTGGCAAGGAGGGTGGCGTGTGGATGATTGGCATGACTTAAACCGAAACAGCCAACGATGAGAATCCACCGTGGAAGTACCAACCGGAACCAGCGTCTTCTTGCCGGGTCAGAAATACTTCCAATGTCACGGGGGCCATCGAAATGATCTCGACCGATTTCGCTCAGGCTGTGGTCCACGACGGTCGTATCGGCCTCGCCGGCCGTCAACGACATGTCCATGCCTTCGCCGAGGCCGACGGTGGCACGGGCGATGACAAAGGCGTCCCGATCGGTGTCGAGGGAGGTGACGATCGGTGGATGTTTCCTTTGGAGAACGGCAGGCGATGCTGCTCTCCGTGCGATGGGGAGCCGATGCCGAAGTCGTTCAGTGTTGAGGCGACGCCGTGGATGCGCAACGGCATCACCATCGCTGCGGGGACCGACAGTGGCGACATGGCTTTCGATTCGATGATCCCCAAGATCAGTTGCGAAGTCGGCAAACCGGCCGTCGTCGCCGCGTCAAGGGCGCTTGACAAAGTCGGGGAACGAGACGGTGACGGCCCACCGTGAGACCGGAGGCGACGGACCTGCCTGGAACAAGGACATGGGGATGTCCGGCAAGAGCGGACCGCGGTCAGGGTGGAACCTGCGCGCCAATGTCTCGGCTGCCCATCACCTTGCCATCAGGTCAGACGGATTGTCGGTTGATCGTCTGGCACCACCTGGACCGACGCGCCGGCTCTCTTGGCCTGGTCTTCAGAGCGTTGAAACCCGACTGCCTGCCGTTTCTCCATCTCCGACCTGAGTGCTTTGGGTTGAACGGTTTGCGCACCAGTGTGACCATGCGAAGGCCGAAGGACTCCCCAACCCGTACGATGGCTTTTATGGTCCAATCAGCGGTTCCAGTGACGAGCAGTACGGGCGCTCTGCAGCGGTGCAACTGACGACGGAAACCAGCCAAGCGGCTTAAGGTTTGTCTGCTTGGCGGTGACGGGAGGAGGCGTGAATGGGGATGCGCGCGGCGTCGAGCCATGGCGTTGGGGCGGCTTCTGTCGAGGCTGCCGAGGCTGCCGCTGCCGCCCTGCGAGGTCGGTTGCCAGGCGGGCCCGATCTCCTGTTTGCTTATGCCGACGGTGACACCGATCTGGCGGCTGTGGGGCGTGTTCTGGCCGCAGCCTTCCCCGGCACGCCGTTCGTGGGGGGCACCAGTTGCCGCGGTGTGATGACTCAAGAAGGCTTCCACGGTGGGACTGGTCCTCGATCGGTCGGCCTATTCGGTCTGGTCGATCCGGCTGGGGCGTATGGGACGGCGCTCCTGCCGCTGGACGGGGATCCGCGCCGGGCGGCGGCGGCCGCCATCGACCTGGCGTTGGAGCGCTCCGGGCGGCCTTGGGAAGCCCCCAACCTGGTGTGGATTTGTGGCGCCCCGGGATTTGAAGAGACCGTTCTGGCTGGTATTGCCGACGTCGTTGGGCCGAACATTCCCGTGTTCGGTGGCAGCTCGGCCGACAACCGGGTTGCCGGCGACTGGCACCAGTTCGATCAATCGGGATGCTTAGCCGATGGCTTAGCGGTCGCGGTGCTGTTTGCCGGTGGTCGGCTTGGCACGGCGTTCCAGGGTGGTTATGAGCCGACCGGTGTGTGCGGCCAGGTCACGACGGCCGGTGGCCGGATTTTGACACAGATCGACGGCCGATCGGCCGCTACGGTGTACGACTCCTGGACTGACGGGCTGGTGACCGGTGCCGGCGGCGCCGGTGCCTCGATCTTGGCGCGCAGTACCTGGACGCCGCTGGGGCGCGTGGTCGGCGATGTGGAGGGGGTGCCGGTCTTTCTGCTGATTCACCCCTCGCGGGTGACCGAAGACGGCACCGGCTTGTCGCTGTTCGCCGAGTTACCGGCCGGTGAAACGGTGCATCTGATGCGCGGCACCGAATCCAGTCTGGTAAGCCGCATTGGCCGGGTTGCCCAGGAAGCCCTGGACACGTCCGATTTGGCACCAGACGGGGTTGTGGGTGCGCTCGCCATTTACTGCGGCGGGTGCATGATGGCGGTCGAACCGCGCATGGAGGATGTGGTGGCTGCTGTCACGGCGGTGCTGCCCGGCATTCCGTTCCTGGGTGCCTTTACCTTCGGGGAGCAGGGGCGGAGCGTGGCACGAGTCAACCAGCACGGCAATTTGATGATTTCCGTCGTGGTGTTCGGTGCCTGAGACCGGGAGCCGAAGGTTGGGCGCGTCGATCGCCGGTCCCCTATCCGCGGCGCAGTCGGTACCGGACCGACCGGCGTCGGCGACCGGTGATCCCGACGCGGAGCGGGACGCGTTGCCAACCAGTACCGAAGACCTGCGCGAGGTGATGCTGGCACTCAAACGGGCGCGCGATGAGGCGGATCGGCGGGCGCTCGAGACCGAGGTGATGCTGGAGATTCTAGAAACGGTCCTGCGCCCCCTGTCGCCAGCGCGCCTGCTTGTCCGCATCTTGCGCCTTCTGCGACGGGTGATCCCGTTTCAAAGTGCGGTTGTGCTGCATCAGATGCCGGGGGGTGGGCTGACCGCCGTGTTTTCCAGTCGGTCCGGTTTGATCGGCGGACGGTGGCCACAGGGGCGGTTGTTTGACCGCGTTCTGAGTGGTCAAGTGGTCAATGTTCTCGCATTGGGCCGGGCGCCCGATTGGCGCGACGGACCGGCTGCCGCAGCGCAGCTGCCCGGGGCCGGCCTGCTGTTGCCGCTGTATGGCGATGTGAGCGGCATCCTCGTTCTGGCCTCCGCTGTGGTCGGTGGGTTCGGCGAGGAAATACAACAAACCGGAGTCCGCTTTGCGGTGTTGGCGCGCCAGGTCCAGGCCAATCTGGAGGTCCGCGATCTTCGGGCCCGGCATGAAACCCTGGCGCGGGAGAAAGAGGCGGCCGAGCTGGCTCGGGCCGAGAGCGACCGCCGGCAGCAAACAGTGGAAACCATCCTGGGCGCGATCCCGGTCGGAGTCTATCTGCGCGATCCCCGAGGTCGGTTCCGCGCGGCAAACCCGAGTGCTGCACGGCTGCTCGGGCTCGGGTCCAGCACCTTGGTGGGGCTGAGCACCGAGACCGTGTTCCACGGCACACTCGCACCGCTGCGAGAAGAGGAGGGGGGCGGACCATCCAGGGTGGCGTCAGCGACCGATACGGTGCAGGAGTTGGAGGTGCCGTCGGCGGAGGGCGTCCGCGTCATTGGCGTGAGCAAATCGCGGGTGTCGCTTTTTGGTGAGGAGGTGGTTGTCGGCACGGTCCAGGATCTCACCCCTTATCGGGAGGCGGAACGGGCGATCACCGAGGCGAAGGAAGCGGCAGAGGCGGCCAACCGAGCGAAATCGGAATTCATCGCCACCATGAGCCACGAGATCCGCACGCCGCTTAACGGCATCCTGGGCATGGCCCAGGCCATGCTGGCATCGCCGCAATGGCTGGCGCCAGCGCATGCGGATGCCTTTAAAGTGATCCAGTCCTCCGGCGACTTGTTGCTCGGTTTGATCGACAATGTGCTGAATATCGCGAAGATCGAGGCAGGCAAGCTGGAGATTGTACCGACCGAAACCGACCTGGGAACGCTGGTGCACGACACGACCTTGCTGTGGGCGGAACGGGCGCGGGCCCATAGCTTGGACCTTTTTCGCATCATGGATGGATCGATCGCTGCACGCATCCGTGTCGACGGGTTGCGCTTGCGGCAAATTCTGAACAATCTCATCGGCAACGCAATTAAATTCACTGAATTCGGCTTCGTGCTCATTCGGGTTTCCATGCAACGCACCGAAGCCGGTTCAGCGACCTTGACGCTGCAGATCACGGACACGGGGCCCGGTATCCCAGAGGACAAGCAACCGCTGTTGTTTCGTCGCTTTATTCAGGTGGGCGACCGGTCACGGCGCAGCCAGCAAGGGACCGGCCTCGGTCTCGCGATCTGTTCCGACCTGGTGAAGCTGATGGGGGGGCAGATTACGGTGGACAGTCGTCCCGGACATGGGGCTGCGTTCACCGTGTCCTTGCCGGTCGGCGTGGTTGATGCGCGCCCACGATTTCGGCCGACCGCGGCCAGTCTGCGCGTTGTTCCCTGGCATGCCAAAGGCGGACACGACCCCCTGATAGGGGTTCTGGTAGACCATTTCGCTTCCATGGGTGGAACGGTGCTGCCGGCGAACCGGGCGGCAACGGATGTCCACGGTGTCATTTGCCATGCCGATGATTTGGCCGAAGCGCTGCCGGCGATCGCCGGCGGGGATGGACCAATAGCGGCATTCGTGTTGGGGCACGTCCCGGCATCGTTCGATCCGACCCTCAAACTGGTATCGTTGTTGCGGCCGCTCGGGCCGCTTTCGGTTTATGATGCTTTGGACCGGGCATTCGGGCTGAAGAGCGCGGAGTTCTACACAGATGTCACCGATGCCACCGGCCCGCACGACATAGCATTGCCGCAGGGGCGGGTCTTGGTGGCCGAGGACAACATCGTCAATCAGCAGGTTGTCCGGTCCCTTTTGAACGGTCCAGGGTTGGAGCTCCGCATCGTCGCGAATGGTGCGCTGGCTGTCTCGGCGGCTTTGTCCTGGCATCCGGATGCCGTTTTAATGGATGTCCACATGCCGGAGCTGGATGGCATGGAGGCGGCGCGTCAGCTTCGGGCGCAGGGGTTTGCCAGGCCGATCATCGCGTTCACGGCCAATATCCTGCCGGAGGCTGTGGCGCAATGTCGCGATTCTGGCATGGAGTACTTTCTGCGTAAGCCGGTGGAGAGGACTGAGTTGCTGCAGACCCTGCGCAGTGCTTTGGCTCGCACGACCAGTCCGGTCTTGGGCCGGACTGCGGACCGGGCTGCAGCGCCGGAGCCACCGCATCTGGCATTGCCGGAAGCTCCAAATTCGGCGCCGACGCGCGCGGATGGCCAGACCCGCCGCATCCTCGACCGAACCACGTTGTCCGAGCTGCGCCAAGTGGTTGGTGAGCAGAATGCCCTGAGGATCGTCGGTTCGTTTCTCGGTGACGGTGGCCGACGCATCGATGCCGTCCTGGCCGCCATCGATGCGGGCGACGCCGGTGAAGCGGCGTCACAGTGCCATTCCATCAAGTCCACGGCGGCCACGGTCGGGGCGGCAGCTTTGTCGGCCCTGGCGGCGTACATGGAAGCGGTCGGGCGCAGCGGTGATATGGCGGCTTTGCAGGCGTGTGCCGGCGAGTTGCGCACCGTGTTTGCCCGAACCCGCGCCGCACTCACCTTCTTGTCGTCCGGCACCAAAGGTAGGCGGACTGGGTCAGCTGAGGGCTGACCGCCTCGCAGACGCGCATTCAGGGTTTGTGATCCTACCACTGCGCTGCGGACCGGGTACGATCAGTACTTCTGTGGAACATACAACTCTCTCGGCAGTACTTGGCGTTCATAGTTGTCGTTGAAAATGCGGTCTGGGAGGGCGATTTCCTGTGCCGGTACGTCGGTATAGGGGATGCGGTTCAGCAGGTGATCGATACAGTTCAGCCGAGCACGCTTCTTGTCATTGCCTTCGATGATGTACCATGGCGCTTCAGGAATATTCGTGCGCGCCAGCATCTCTTCCTTAGCTTTGGTGTAGTCTTCCCACCGTACGCGCGACTGCAGATCCATTGGGCTTAGCTTCCACTGCTTCAGCGGATCATGGATGCGCATGAGGAAGCGTAATTGCTGCTCCTCATCGGTAATCGAGAACCAATACTTAATGAGCCGAATGCCGGAGCGCACCAGCGACCGCTCGAAGCCGGGAACGTCCTCGAAGAACTGTTCCACCTGATCCGGTGTGGCAAAGCCCATGACCTTCTCGACCCCGGCTCGGTTGTACCAAGAGCGGTCGAACAGAACGATTTCGCCGCCGGCCGGCAAATGCGGCACGTAGCGCTGGAAGTACCATTGGGTCTTCTCGCGGTCGCTGGGTGCCGGCAAGGCCACAACCCGACACACCCGCGGATTGAGGCGTTGAGTGATCCGTTTGATCACGCCGCCCTTGCCGGCAGCGTCACGGCCTTCGAAGATCACGACGATCTTCTCTTTGTGATGAGCGACCCAATCTTGCAGTTTGATGAGCTCGGATTGCAAGGTCAGGAGTTGCCGGAAATAGGTGTGCCGATCGATGGTGGAGGGCCGCACCTTCTTATAGATTCGTCGCAGCTCCAGTGACAGCGCCGGTTCCGACATCTCGAGTTCGTAGTCCTCATCGAGCGTGTCGGCCAACTCCGCTTCGAGCCAGTCCATGGCGTCGGTCGAAGGACCATCCGTCTCGGTTTTGTCGGTGGTCATCGCTGTCTCCAGTCGTTTCAGATAGGATGAATCAAAGGATTCATTCGATCTTTTGAGCGCAACCATACCACCAGAGTCGGCAATGTCACGGTGCGGGTTTATGGCGGGCAGGGCGGGAGAAGGCACCCGCCTCGGGATTTCCTCAAGACGGCGTTCGTGGCGGCGTACACTTGCGGGTCAAGTATGCCGAGGCCGGGGGGGGCGGAGCCACCTAGGCCAGTGACCAGGCTCCATGCCACGCCATGCGAAGCGTGTCGAAATCCCCATCGGCGTGACGAACCGCTTGCAGCCAGCGCGTATCGCTAATGGGCGGGCCGCTGGACTCTCCGTGAATCGTCTGCTTGTCGCCGCCTCGAAGATGTTACTACTCTGAAGTATAAAGCAGTCTAAAATAATCTATATTAATCACTTAAAACAAAAATATGTTATATTTTACTTCACTTCATTTTATCTTTTTGCATGATTGTATAATTACGATCTGTTTTCTGAGAGCACCCTTGAACCTGTGATATTTAATCAGCTTTGGACCGCCGACGGAGGGGCGTTGCCGGCCGGAGCAGGGGGGTGCCCACGTCACTGCGGGACAGCCCTCTGCCATCAAACTGGTGTCGATTCGGTCGAGTTTGCACGACCTCACACACTACAGAGGGCATGTGCGATGAAATACACCACACTTCTGCAACGGCATCGCATGATTGGATGACTGCGTATGGGGAGGGTTTGGAGACCGCAGCCGTGCAGTGGGCGCCATCACGACAGGCGAGCGATTGCATTCTTGATGGGATCAGATGGGGAAGTATTTGCAATGTGCCATTTCATAATTAAGAATTAAATAGGTTAATTTCCGCAGTCAATAAAAATATTTCAAGTTTCGTATATGCGTGATCAATAATCTGATGGTATTTAACCGCCATGGGTGAATTAGTTTCTTAGAGTTCGAATTTTTGGGGGGGACTGATCTAGACGGGATCTACGGCATTATTGGAGAATGTCGAGAATTCATGGATACATCAAACTCACTGACGACTAACAAGAAACGAACGGTGCCGTTGGGCACAAACGGGTCCATGCGGGGAGGCCTTTGTGGGAGCGCCGACGCCTCGTCGGCCTCGTGTGCACGCCGG
>JANQJV010000362.1 GCA_028281465.1 Azospirillaceae bacterium
CGGTGCCGGCAACGACGTTCTCAGCGGCACCGAAGGCAACGATCTCCTCCATGGCGACGCGGGCCACGATGCTCTGAGCGGCGGGGTCGGCCACGACCGACTGCTTGGCGGCAGCGGCGACGATATCCTGGGCGGCGACGCGGGCGACGACCATCTGATCGGCGGCAGCGGCGACGATCACGTGTACGGCGGCAGCGGCGACGATATCCTGGGCGGCAACGGCGGCAACGATCGTCTGCTGGGGGGAGACGGCCACGACATCCTCAGCGGCGACGACGGCGACGATGTCCTGTACGGCGGTGCCGGCAATGATGTTCTCGGCGGCACCGAAGGCAACGATCTCCTCCATGGCGACGCGGGCCACGATACTCTGAGCGGCGGGGTCGGCCACGACCGGCTGCTTGGCGGCAGCGGCGACGATATCCTGGGCGGCGACGCGGGCGACGACCATCTGATCGGCGGCTGCGACAACGACCACGTGGACGGCGGCAGCGGCGACGATATCCTGGGCGGCAATGGCGGCAACGATCGCCTGCTGGGGGGAGACGGCGACGACATCCTCAGCGGCGACGACGGCGACGATGTCCTTTACGGCGGTGCCGGCAATGATGTTCTCGGCGGCACCGAAGGCAACGATTTTCTCCATGGCGAGGCGGGCCACGATGCCCTGAGCGGCGGGATCGGCGACGATCGGCTGTATGGCGGCGGCGGCGACGATATCCTGGGCGGCGACCGCGGCGACGATGTCCTGGGCGGCAATGACGGCAATGACCGGCTCACCGGCGGCGACGGCCACGATACCCTATCCGGCGACGCCGGTGATGACACCTTGGACGGCGGCGATGGATCGGACTGGCTGATCGGTGGCGACGGCCACGACACCCTCGACGGCGGCGCCGGCAAGGACCTGCTGCAGGGCGGCGCCGGTAACGACGTGCTCCACGGCGGCGATGGCGATGATGCGCTGGACGGCGGCGACGGTGACGACACCCTGTCCGGCGGTGCCGGCAACGACCAGGTGCATGGCCGGGCCGGCGACGATGTGATCGACGGCGGCAGCGGCATCGACAGTCTCGTTGCCGGTTCCGGCAACGACACCATTGCCGGCGGCACGGAGGATGATCTGATCTATGGCGGCGACGGCGACAATGTGCTCAGCGGCGGCACGGGCAACGACGTGATCCTGGCCGGCAGCGGCGCCGATACCCTGCGCGGCGAGGCCGGTGACGATACGCTTTACGGCGAAGACGGCGACGACATGCTGGACGGGGCCGATGGCCACGACACCCTGCGCGGCGGCGACGGTGCCGACACGCTCGAGGGCGGCGCCGGCCACGACAAGCTGGACGGCGGTGCCGGCGCCGATGTTGTGCGCGGGGGCCTCGGCGCCGATGCCCTGGCCGGCGGCGCTGGCCATGACACCCTGGAGGGTGGTGCCGACGGCGACAGCTTGAGCGGCGGCGCCGGCGACGACACGCTTGACGGCGGCGCCGGCGACGACTGGCTCTCCGGCGGCAGCGGGCACGACACGCTGGCCGGCGGTGCCGGTTCCGATCTGCTCGATGGCGGCACCGGCCACGACACCGTCCGCTATACCGCCGCCGAGACAGCGGTGACGGTGGACCTGGCCGCCGGCACGGCCGTGAGCGGCGGCGACACGGACGTGCTCGTGGCAGTGGAGAGCGTCATCGGCTCGGCCTTCGCCGACACGCTGACCGGCGATGGCGGCGGCAATGTGCTGACCGGCGGCCTGGGCGACGACATCCTCGACGGCGGCGACGGCATCGACACGGCCGATTACACCGCCGCCGCGGCCGGCGTGACCGTCGACCTGGCTGCCGGCACGGCCACGGGCGGCGACGGTGCCGACACGCTGGCAAACATCGAGAACCTCCTCGGTTCGGCGTTCGACGACATGCTGATCGGCACCGACGGCGACAACCTGCTGCGCGGCGGCGGCGGCAACGACGTCATCGACGGCCGCGGCGGCGTCGACAGCGTGTCGTACTGGCAGGCCGCGGGTGCCGTGGTCGCCGACCTGGACACCGGCGCGGTCAGCGGCGGCGGCGGTGCCGACACGCTGATCGGCATTGAAAACCTCTTCGGCTCGGCCTTCGACGACACGCTGACCGGCGATGCCGCCGACAACACCCTTACCGGCGCCACCGGCAACGACACGCTGAGCGGCGGTGCCGGCGTCGACACGGCGTCCTATGCCTCGGCGGCCGGCGCGGTGGTGGTCGATCTGGCCGCCGGCACAGCCAGCGGCGCCGACGGCAACGACACGCTCGACGGCATCGAGGCGGTCGTCGGCTCGGCCTTCAACGATGACCTGATCGGCGATGCCGGCGCGAACACGCTCCGCGGCGGTGCCGGCATCGACTGGCTTAGCGGCGGTGCCGGCGACGACGTGCTGGATGGCGGCGCCGGCAGCGACACCGCGGATTACGGCGATGCGGCCGCCGGCGTCGTGGCCGACCTGACCACCGGCACGGCCACCGGCGGCGCAGGTACTGACACCCTCACCGGGATCGAGAACCTGACCGGCTCGGCCCACGCCGACACGCTCATCGGCGACGACGGGGACAACATCCTGCGCGGCGGCACCGGTGACGACACGCTCGACGGCGGTGCCGGCGAAGACACCGTCTCATATTGGTACGCCGCGGCAGCGGTGGTGGCATCGCTGGCCGCCGGTACGGCCGACGGCGGCGACGGCAGGGATACCCTGATCGGCCTGGAGCACGTCACCGGCTCGGCATTCGACGACACCTTGATCGGCGATGACGGCGACAACGTGCTGCGCGGCGGCGCCGGCGACGATATGTTGATCGGCGGCGCTGGCCACGACACCGCCTCCTACTGGGGTGCCGGGGCCGCGGTCACGGTCGACCTGGCCCTCGGCACCGCCACCGGCGACGGCAGCGACACGCTCGCCGGCATCGAGGCCGTGATCGGCAGCGGTTTCGCCGACACGCTGACCGGCGGCACCGGGGCCGACACACTCTTCGGCGGCGCCGGCAACGACCGCCTCACCGGCGGCGGCGGCGGCGACACGCTGGCCGGCGGTGCCGGGTCCGACACCTATGTCGTCGGCGCTGCCGACGGCGCGGTGCGCCTGGCCGACGCCGGCGTTGGGTTGGCCGACCACGACCGCTTGGAGTTCGCCGTCGGCATCACCACCGCCGACGTCGCCGTGACCCGCAGCCTCGACGATGCCGACGACCTGGTGCTCAGCCTGTTCGACGGCGCAACGACCGTGACTCTCGACCAGCAGGCTGAAGACTTCGCGTATGGTGCCGGCCTGGAGAGCGTCCTGTTCGCCGACGGCACCCTGTGGACCGAGGCCGACCTGCAGCAGCGCACGGTCGACGCCGCTGCCACCGACGGCGACGACACCATCACTGCGTTCGACGGCGCCGAAGTCCTGAACGGCGGCCAGGGCAACGACACGCTCGCCGGCGGCGCCGGCTCCGATACCTATCTCTATGCCGCCGGCGACGGCCTCGACTTTCTGAAGGAAGACGGCCTGCCGTTCGACGTCGACGTGCTGCTGTTCGGCGACGGCATCCATAGCGACACCACGGTGCTGTCCCGCGCGCTCGACGACCCGAACGACCTGGTGATCCGCTTCACCGACACCGGCGGCGCGGTGACCGTCGACGACCACTTCGCCGGGCAGGAAACCGGGCTGGAGACCCTGCTGTTCACCAACGACGCCGACGACCCGGTCGACGACGTCTGGTGGACGCCCGCCGCCATCGCCGAACGCGCCTGGCTGCGCGGCACGGACGGCGCCGACACCCTCACCGGCACTGGCCACGACGAGACCCTGTTCGGCGGCGCCGGCGCCGACAAATTCGCCTTCGACGATGCCTGGGGCCATGACCGCATCGCCGACTTCGAAGCCGGCACCGACCGGATCGACCTCGGCGGCACCGGCCTCATCTACGCCGACCTTGCCATCACCCAGGACGGCGACGACACGCTGATCACCGCCGGCGACCACACCATCCGCCTGGAAACCCTCCTGCCACCAAGCCTCACCGAAGACGACTTCCTGTTTGCTTGAACACCGCAGTCCGACGGCACCCTCGGACAACGCCCGCGACCAATTCTACTTGCGGTCATTAGATTGGATCCTACGGCACGGTGTCCGTTTCTGCGCGAGACCGTATCGGAATACCGAGACTGGCCAGGGTGCCGGCGGTTTCCGCTTCGGTCTCGGCTGCTCGGGCCGCAAGCCAGGTGGTGAACCGGTTCACCGCACGGCGGTCGGCGACCGGCGGCACCGTCAGCGCGAAGCGGCCGATTTCGGCGGCGGCTTGGCCCGGCACCGGCGTCAGCCGGGCGTCGGCGAAGGCCGAGAGGACCAGGGGCACCGAGACCAAGGCAACGTCCAGGTCGGCCAGTGTCGCTTCAATAGCCGCGGCGTCGGCATCGAGCCGGTGCCGGATCGTGAACCGGGCCGGATCGAACCCGGTGGCCCGTGCCCAGGCGTACCAGTCCCAATCCTCCCGTGCGGCACCGATGACGGGGCGGTCATGGAGGCCAGAAGCGGCCGGCGCTGGGCCGCCTGTCTTCTGTCCACCGTCGGGGCGGCCGTGGTGGTGGGCGACGATGGCGCCTTTGCTGTGCTCGACGCCAGCCACGCCGGATCGGCCGCCGTAGCGCTGCTCGGTGCCGCCATTGGGTGGTGCCAATTCCGTCGATCCCCTCCGGTGAAACCAAGTCACCACCGCGTGAACCGAACCTGTTTGTCGCGCTGGGGCAGGCGATGCGACAACGCCCGCCCTTGTTCGCAACACGGAGTTCGGACCGTGACCGACGTCGTCTTGTGCAGCATCGGCGACCGTATCGCCACCCTGACGCTCAACCGCCCGGAAAAGCTCAATGCCATCAACTATGCCATGGCCGATGCATTGCTGGCCGCGCTCGACCGGCTGGAGGCGGACGACCGCGTCGGCGCCGTCATCCTCACCGGGGCCGGCGAACGGGCGTTTTCGGCCGGCGGCGACATTCCCGAGTTTGCCGACAGTATCGCTGAGGGTCCGGACCGGGCCGTGCGCGATTTCGTGCGTCGCGGCCAGGCCATGACGGCGCGGTTGGAGGCCTTCGAAAAACCGGTGATCGCCGTTGTGAACGGCCTGGCCTATGGCGGCGGGTGCGAGATCACCGAGGCGGTGCCCCTCGCCATCGCCAGCGACCGTGCCCAGTTTGCCAAACCGGAAGTGTGCCTGGCCATGCCCCCCACCTTCGGCGGGACGCAGCGCCTGCCGCGCCAGGCCGGCCGCAAACGGGCTTTGGAGCTGCTCCTGACTGGCGACCCGTTCTCCGCCGAGCGGGCGCTTCAACTCGGTCTGGTCAATGCCGTGGTGGCGCACGAAACCTTGATGGCCGAGGCCCGTGCCCTGGCCGACCGCATTCTGCGCCACGCCCCAGGCGCGGTGGCGGCGATCCTGCGCGCCGTGACGCGAGGCCTCAACATGTCGATCGCCGAAGGCCTGCAGCTCGAAGGTCAGGAGTTTGCGCGTCTGGTGCCGAGCCATGACTTGCCGGAAGGTCTGGCCGCGTGGATCGGCCGGCGGCCGGCGGTGTATACCGGTGGCCATTTTTCCTGATGCAGTCGAAGCCGAAACGGGAGAGGGGGACGCTGGCACACCGTGTAGCAACCGTGCTCATGTAGCGAAGCGGTAGCACAGACAGACAAGCAACCGTGCTCACGTAGCGAAGCGGTAGCACAGACAGACAAAGTCGGTGGTCTGCGCCGACACCGGCCTCTCGATTGCTGCCGACGGTCGGGCCAAGAGCCAGGGCGGCGCGTTCTGGCTGCCGATCCGCCGGGTGGGAATGTGTTGGCGTATGGCGGCCGGTCACCGGCTGCGCGGTGACCGGTCCTGTGGGCGCGGGCATTCATTGACCACCGTCCCCGACCACAACGGCACGCCGCGGTTATAGGCGGCGCGGCCGATCAGGTGCGCGGCTACGGGCGCGGTGAGGAACAGAAAGGCAATGGTGGCGATGCCGCGGGTCACCACGGCCAGATCTCCAAAGTACAGGCACACGGCAGCCAAGGTCAGCCCGGCGCCCAGGGTGCCGGCCTTGGTGGCGGCGTGCATGCGCAGGAACACGTCCTGCAATCGGAACAGTCCCAGGGCGGCGATGAAAGCGAAGGCGGCGCCGCCGATCAGGCTCAGCCCGGCCAGGATGTCGACGGGACTGTCAGTCATGTTTCGGCTCCGGCTCGACCGGGGCGGCGGCCAGGCCTTGGCGTTCGGCCAGGCTTCGGTCGGCATAGCGGGCAAACGCCACTGTGCCGAGGAAACCGACCAGGGCCAAGGTCACGGCCACGTCCAGGTAGGCGGTCATGCCCGTAACGATGGCGACCACGGCAACGACGGTGATGACCAGCACCACCAGCAGATCAAGCGCCACCACCTGGTCGGGCAAGGTCGGGCCGACGATGACCCGGTATAGGGTCAGCAGCAGGGATGCGGCCACCAGCACCATGGCGACGCTGGCAGAGAAGGCCAAGAACGGCGGCAGGGTCTCGGGAAACGGCAGGATCATCGCAACGCCTCCAACACCCGGCGTTCGACCGTGGTCTTCAGCTCTGTGCGCAGCGCCTCCGGATCGTCGACGAACATGGCGTGCACGATCAGATGGCTGCGGTCTTCGGCCGCGTCCATGGTCAAGGTGCCGGGGGTGAGTGAGATCAGGTTGGACGTGAGCAGGATTTCCATCTCGCTGTCAGCGTCCAAGGGAACGGTGATGATGCCCGGCTGCGCCACCGGTTTCGGCGACAGAACGGCCGCGGCCACGCGAATGCTCGAAGCGACCAGATCATACACGAACATCCCGACCAGTTTGATGAAGCGGCCGGACCGGATGAAGTACCGTGTTTCGCCGTAGAAGGGCCGAGTCAGCCACAGGGTGGCGTACCCCAACGCCAGGCCGAGCAACAGGTTGCCCAAGGTCGTGCTCCCGGTGATGGCGATCCAGGCCAGCCCCAGAGCGACGTTCAACGCAAGCATGTCTCAGGCTCCCGGCGGCAGAACGGTGGCGATGTAGGTGCTTGGGTCCATGAGCGCCCGGCCGGCCTCAAGCGACAGGCCGAACAGGGTCTCGGCGGTGAAACCGGCGAGCACAATGCAGGCCACCAGGACCCAGACCGGAGCCTGCAGGGCCCAGGCACCCGCCCGGGACGGCGGCGTGACCGGCTCGGCGTCCGGCGGGGCCGGTGTCCAGAAGGCGCCGATCCAGATTTTGGTCATGGAGAACAGCGTCAGAAACCCGACTGCGAGCGCGATGCCGGCCGCCGCATAGGCTTGCGCGTCCATGCCGGCCTGGACGACGATGAGCTTGGCCCAGAAGCCGGACAGCGGTGGCAGGCCGGCCAGCGACAGGGCGGAGATCAGGAACGCCACGGCCAGCGCCGGCCGGGCCTGGTAGAACCCGCCCAGCCGGTGCAACTCCAGCGAGCCGGCATGGCGCCGCAGGATGCCGGCGATCAGGAACAGGTTGGTCTTGGCCAGGATGTTGTGCACCGTGTAGATGATGGCGCCGGCCACGGCGAGCGGTGCGTACAGGGCCAGCCCCAGGATCATGTAGCCGATCTGGCTGATGATGTGGAACGACAGGATGCGGTTGACGTCGTTTTGCGCCGCCGCCCCGAGCACGCCGGTCACCATGGTCAACAGCGCCAGCACAAGGAGCACCGTATTGGTGAACGCCGGGTCGTGGGTCAGCACCAGGGTAAACAGACGGATCAGCGCGTACACGCCGAGCTTGGTCAACAACGCGCCGAAGATGGCGGTCACCGCCGTGGCCGGCGTGTGATAGGACGCCGGCAGCCAGAAGAAGAACGGGAACAGGGCCGCCTTGATGCCGAAGGCGACGATGAACAGCACCGAGATCAGATTGAGCAACCCGTCGTTGTCGATGTCGGCGACCGTGCGCGACAGGTCCGCCAGGTTGAGCGTGCCGGTCAACCCGTACAGCATGCCGATGCTGATCAGCAGAAGCAACGTCGCGGCGACATTGACGACGACATATTTGACGCCGGCATCCAATTGCTCCCGCGTGCCGCCGAGCACCAGAAGCCCGAACGAGGCGATCAGCGTCGTCTCGAACCAGACGTACAGATTGAACAGGTCGCCGGTCAGAAAAGCGCCGCACACGCCGCCGACCAGAATCTGGTAGTAGACGACGAAACCGCGCCGCAACAGCGTGTCGTCGATATCGGCCAGCGCGTAGATGGCGATCAGAAGGCCCATGACGGCGGCCACCAGCACCATGATGGCGCTCAATCCGTCGGCCACCAGGGTGATGCCGAACGGCGCCGGCCAGCCGCCCATCTGGCTGGACAGCACCGCGTCGTCCATGACGGCGGCGAACAGCGCCGCTGCCGCCACTGTCAGAGCCAGGGAACCGGCCAAGTTGAGCCGACGCTGCCAGTGCGGCGCGTGGCGCAGGAACACGGCCACAATGGCGGTGAGCAGGGGCAAGCCGACCGGCGCAAGGAGGAGGATGTCGGTCATCGGCTTTCCCCGGGGCTTTCCCCGGGGCTTTCCCCGGGGCTTTCCCCGGGGCTTTCCCAGGCCGTGTCCGGTTCGGCAAGGCGCATGGCGTCGGCGTCGGCCGTGCCCAGGAACTGGTAGCTGCGCAGCACCAGGATGATGGCGAAGGCCAGGATGCCGAAGCTGATGACGATGGCGGTGAGTGCCAAGGCTTGCGGTAGGGCATTGGCGGGATCGCCGGCCACCAGCGTCTCGCCTTCGGCGATCAGCGGCGGCACGGCGCCGAAGAACCGGCCACCGGCCAGCAGCACCAGGTTGGCGGCATTGCCGAGCAGCATGAGCCCGAAGATCAGGCGCATCAGGTTTGGCGCATGCAGAAGATAGACTCCGCCGGCGACCAGGAGGCCGGCGCTGAGGGCCACGATCGTATCCATGCCGGCGTCACGCCTCCAATTCGAAAAACAGGGCCAGCACGCTGCCGACCACGACCAGGTAGACGCCGACGTCGAACAGCAGCACCGTGCTCAGCGGCAGACCCTTGTCGTCGCCGGATGCACCGAGGAACAGCCACAGGCCGGTGAGGAACGGCTCGCCGGCCAGGAAACCGGCAGCGCCGGCCAGCACCGCCAACAGCAGACCGGCGAAGGCGATGTGCGACGGCTCCAGGAACAAGGCCCGGCGGGCCGCATCGACACCGAAGCTCTTGGCGTACAGGGCGAAGGCCGTCACCATGATCAGCCCACCGATGAAGCCGCCTCCCGGCTCATTGTGGCCGCGCAGCAGCATGTAGGCGGAAAACAGCAGCATGAGCGCCGCGATGGCACGCGAGGCCGCGGTCAGGATGAGCGAGTTCATGGTGTGCTCCCTTGGGCGGGCACGCCGTCGGCCGGCAGGACGGGGGCTGTGCCGGTCGCCGGCCGACCGGTCCCGACCCCGTCTGCCGGACCGACGCCCGCGGATCGGAAGATGCGCAGCACGGCAACGGCGGCCAGGAAGGCGGCGGCGACCACGGCGATCTCGCCCAGCGTGTCGAGGGCGCGGAAATCGACCAGGATCACGTTGACGATGTTGCGGCCATAGCCTTCGGGCACGCTCTTGGCCTCGAAGAAGTCGGTGACGCGGCCATCGAACGGCTGGTTGAGGATGGCGAGCAGGGTGAGCGTGACCAGACCGCCGACGGCGAGGGCGTTGACGGCGGCGATGCGGCGCACCACCCGGGGTTTCCGGCCCTGGTTGAGGCGCGGCATGCGCACCAGCACCAGCGCCAGCAGCACCACGAACAGGATCTCGACGAGGAGTTGGGTCAGCGCCACGTCGAGCGCACCATGCAGCAGGAACAACAAGGCGACCGCCACACCGACGGCACCCAGCGAACAGATGCAGGTGAGGCGCGACCGCGACCAGATGATCACCGGCACGGCGACCGCGATCAGGGCGAAGGCGGTCCAGCCGAGCAGCGACGCCGAAGCGAGGGCGTGCAGCAGCGGCACCCAGGCAAAGCCCACCGTCCCGCCATCGATCAATGCCAGCACGAGCAGGCCCGCCATGGACATGGCGATCACCGAAACGTAACGGCTGAGCCGGCCGGTCTGCAGCAGCGCGGTCTGGACGGCGGCGGCGCGCTTGAAGCCGGCGATCGCATGATCGTAGGCGCCTTCGGCGGTCACCGGCAGGCGGGCCGCCAGGGTCGTGAGCCAGCCGCGCAGCGTCTCGCGGTACCGATAAATCGCGAGGCCGGCGGCGAAGGTAAGCAGGCTCAGCATGAGCGGCAGGTTGATGCCGTGCCACAGCTTGAGCTTGACCACCACCGGATCGCCCCACACGGCCTGCACGGCCGGGCCGACCAGGGATGTACCCAGGATTTCCGGAGCGATGCCGGTGGCGAGGCCGGCCGCGGCGAGCAGCAGCGGACCGATCAGCATGGCGGCCGGCGGATCGTGTGGTGTGCCGTCGAAGCGACCGGGCGATCCCAGGAACGGCTTCAGGCAGATGAGGCCGGCGGTCGCCACCATGCAGGCGTTGGCCAGAACGGCGGCAGCGGCCACCAGCCAGGGCTCGGACGCAACGGCGAGCGCGCCCTCATATTTCAGCTCTTTGCCGATGAAGCCGAGGAAGGGTGGAAACCCGGCCATGGAGAAGCCGGCGCCGACGGCGATCAACCAGATGATCGGCATGCCGCGGCGCAGGCCGCTCAGCCGGTCGCGGTCACGGGTGCCGGTGGCGTGGTCAATGGCGCCGACGACCATGAACAGGGATGACTTGTACAGCGCGTGGACGACGAGGAAGGTTACGGCCGCGGCAACGCCCGCCTCCGAGCCGCTGCCCAGGAACATCACCAGGGTGCCCAGCGCCATCACCGTGGTGTACGCCAGCATCTGCTTCAGGTCGGTCTGTTGCAGCGCCCAAATGGCTGACAACACGGCGGTGATGCTACCGAAGATCGTGAGTGACCAGAGCCAGGCATCCGTGCCACCGAGCACAGGGTGCAGGCGCGCCAGTAGATACACCCCCGCTTTGACCATGGTCGCCGAGTGCAGATAGGCGCTAACCGGCGTGGGCGCGGCCATGGCGTTAGGTAACCAAAAATGCAGCGGGAACTGCGCAGATTTGGTGAAGGCGCCGATCAGCACCAGCACGAGAACGGCCGTGTACAGGCCGTGGGTGCGGACGTCGACGTCGTCGGCCAGAAGGGTGCTGACGTCGAAGCTGCCGGCAGCGATACCGAGCAGAAGCAGCCCCGCCAACAGCGCCAGGCCGCCGGCCCCGGTGACCAGCAGGCCCTGCAGTGCCGACTGCCGCGAGACCGCCTTGTTGTGGGAAAAGCCGATCAGCAGGAACGAGGTGATCGTCGTCATTTCCCAGAAGACGAACATCAGGATCAGATTGTCGGCCAGGACGACGCCCAGCATGCTGACCATGAACAGGGTCAGGAGGATAAAGAACCGGAGCTTGTTGGCGTAGCCGCGCATGTACTCGGCGGCGTACAGAAAGACGAAGGTGCCGATACCGGCGATCATGAGGGCGAACAGCAGGCCGAGCGCATCGACGCGGAAGCCGGCCGAGATGCCAAGACTCGGCACCCACGGGATCACCAGTTCGACCGCCTGCCCGGCGGACACGGCTGGCAGCAGCAAAAGCAGCCCGGCGGTGATGCCGGCCGGGATCAGCGCGAAGCCGAACGTCCAAAGGGGGTTCCCGGCGGGCGCATCGGCGGCGGACGGGGCGGAAACAGCGGTCATGCGGCGCCTTCAGCAAGCGTTCGACGGATGGTGAAACCCGGGATCGGCTCACGAAGCGCTCATGTGGTTATCGGACTAAATTGGTCCAATACTTTTCGTTTCCGTGTTTGTCGAAGGATGCGGGCATCCGGCCGGGGCA
This sequence comes from Azospirillaceae bacterium, assembly GCA_028281465.1. Taxonomy (GTDB): domain Bacteria; phylum Pseudomonadota; class Alphaproteobacteria; order Azospirillales; family Azospirillaceae; genus JANQJV01. The sequence continues at coordinate 11,898 of JANQJV010000362.1, forward strand.
CCGGAAGAGCGCCCAACGCGCCGATCGGCTTGAGAGACCAAGGCGTCGGCGTTGGGGACGATTGGGTACACCGAGGGTGCAGCCGGCTATAGCGTCTTCAGCCGCCGCCCCAGCAACCGGCGTCTTCGCGGGCTGAGCCGTTGCTTGTTGTGGCGATCTGCCCCAAACGCTTCGATGGTTGGTACCGCCGTGCCGGCAGATCGCCCCGACATACAATCGTGTCCGCCAATCCGACGCCCGGGGCATCCGTTTCAGCGGCCGGGCGTGGGCGGGTCGAAGCGCAGACCGGTGCACAGCCAGTGGCGGAAGGCGGCGGCGGCCGGGCGTTGGGGCGTGTCGGTGGCGCTGACCAGCCAGTAGCCGGTGCGGCACGGGCGCGGCGGGCCGAGCACCGGGACCAAGCGGCCGGCCGCCAGATCGGGCTGGATCAGAGGCAGCCGGCCCATGGCGATGCCGAAGCCTTGTGCGGCGGCTTCCAGCGCCAGGTAGATGGTATCGAAGCGCAGCCCACGGTCCAGAGGCAGGCCATCGACCCCGGCCAGCGCCGCCCACGCAGCCCAGTCTTCCGACACAGTGCTGACGTGCAGCAGCGTTTGTCCGGGCAGGTCGCGTGGCGACGTCACCGCCGCCGCGAGCATCGGCGCGCAGACCGGTACCAACTGCTCACCGGTCAGGTGCGTGACGGTGAGACCGGGCCAGCGGCCACGCCCCATGCGGATGGCGAAATCCACGCCACCGTCCGAAAGGGCCACGGGTTCGTGCGCCGTATCGACGGTGACATCGATGCCGGCGTGGCGTTGGATGAAACCGGGTAGGTGCGGCACCAGCCAGCGCAAGCCAAATGTAGGGGCGACGCTCAGGGCGACGGTGCACCCGTCGGCGCGTTCGGCCACGGCGCGCGAGGCTTGATCGATGCGCTGCAGGGCCTCGCGGATTTCCGTGAGATAACCAGCTCCGGCCTGCGTCAACGTGATGCTGCGCAGACCGCGCACGAACAATGGCGTCCCCAACCAGTCCTCGAGCCCCTTGATGCCGTGGCTGACGGCACTGGGGGTCAGGTACAGCTCTTCGGCGGCCCGTTTGAAGCTGAGCCGGCGCCCGGCCGCTTCGAACAAGCGAAGGGACTTGAGGGGCGGCAGATCGTACGGCATCGGCCCTGGCTTCCTTCCTCCGCTATTTGTGCCAAACCGCTTTGCGAGTCTCCGCCCAGACTTCAGCCGGCGTCAAGCCGACATCCTTCAGGGCCCGTTCGTCCAGGCCGGCCAGGTGCCGACGTTGCCGGTCGCGGTCTTGCCACGCCAGCAGCGTATCGAGGCCAGCCGTGATGATCCGGCCCAAGGCGTGCAGCGGCCTGGATTGCCGGGTGGGCCGGGGGAGCGCGTCGCCGCCCGCTGGTCGCAAAGGTACGATCTCGGCCATGGAAGGCTTGTGGGTGGGGCCGTTAGCCATCGGATGTCTCCAGAGTCAGGGCAAGCCGTGCGTCCGCCTCGGTTGCGCCGGTGACCGGCGCAAAACCGTCGTCGCGCCAGCCGGTGATGCCGCCAATCATCCCCTTAACCGGTCGGCCCAGGCAGGCCAGACGGACCGCAGCGTTGTTGGTGTCGTTGCAGTGCGGGCCAGTCCAATAGACAATGAACAGCGTCCCAGGCCGCCAGGCTGACGGTGCCGTTGACAGGGTTCTGGGCGAACAGGGCCGGGTCGCGGACGTCGAGCAGCACGACGTCGGCGATGTCGCGGCTGAGCGCATCGTGGACGTCCCAGCAGTCGGTTTCGAATTCGAGGCGTGCGGAAAAATGCGCGAGCGCTTCGTCAGGGGTGGCGGCGGGGTATGCGGTCACGGCGCTGGTCATGGCATGTCGTTCCTGGTCGGCGGCGGCCGGACGGGCCTGCGGAGTGGACGCCCGAACAGTGCGGCACCCGCGCCGACGCGACAATTGGCGCGACCGACAATCTGCGGTAAGATCCCGCCATTATGCCGACCACACCCCCGACCGTTGCCATTCTCGCCTACGACCGTCTGTGCACCTTCGAGTTCGGTTGTGCCATGGAGCTGTTTTCGCTCGAGCGCCCCGAGCTGGAGGTGCCGTGGTACGAGACGATCGTCGTTGGCGTATCACCGCAACCCTTGACCGTGCGGTGCGGTCTGAGCTTGCAGACCACGCATACGCTGAACGATCTCGACGGGGTGGACCTGATCGTGGTGCCCGGCTGGAGCGGCCCCCATATCGCCGTGCCGCCGGAACTGGCCGAGTGCTTGCGCCGGCACTATGCACGCGGCGCGCGGCTGGCGTCTTTCTGTTCCGGCGTGTTCGTGTTGGCGGCAACCGGCCTGTTGGACGGCCGGCGGGCGACGGCCCATTGGATGCACATCGACATACTGACAGCGCGTCATCCGGCGATCGAGATCGAAACCAATGTGCTGTACGTCGATGCTGGGCGACTGCTCACTTCGGCCGGGTCGGCGGCGGCGATCGACCTTGGATTGCACATCATCCGTAAGGACTATGGTGCCAAAATAGCCAACCGGGTGGCCCAACGCATGGTGGTGGCCGCGCACCGGGAAGGTGGTCAGGCACAATTCCTGCCGCGACCGGTGATCCACCCAGGCAACGGTGAGATTGCGCCGGTGCTGGATAGGCTGCGCAGCCGGCTCGACGCCACATGGAGCGTGGGGGCAATCGCGCAGATGGCACGCCTGTCCAATCGCACACTGCTGCGCCGCTTTCAAGACACCATCGGCCTGTCGCCGCTGGCATGGCTCAATCGGGAACGGGTGGCGCTTGCCCAGGAACTCCTGGAAACGACACGGCTCGGCATGGCGCAGATTGCCGAGCGCACCGGCCTGGGCACGCCGGAAACCTTCCGCCATCATTTCAAGAAATGCGTTGGCATCTCGCCGCAGCAATACCGTCGCAGCTTCCAAGCCGCTGAAGCGGATGACTGACGTTCGTGTCGGTCTTCGAACGCCTTGTGGCGAGGCCGACGCCTACCGTCGGTTGTGTGATGCGGGCTCTTCGGCTCACGCCCACGGGCAGCTTTTCCGGTCATCAAAGGAACGCCTTGCATGCTCGTTGCCCGGAGGGAGAATGTGGAGGTGTATGTGCGAGCATATGACCAGACGTTCGGGCCTTATGACACGTGTGCAGCGGACCGGGCCGGCGCCGTCACATGTCACGTGCCATGGCATAGAATTCCGGGTTGGGCCGCATTTCGGTGACATTGGCGAGCCGGTTGGACAGGGCGAAGAAGGCGGCGATCGCCGCCATGTCCCAGATTTCGTCCTGCGTGAAGCCGTGGGCTGCGAGGGCGGTGTGATCGGCCGGGCCGACAGCGTGGGCTTCCTGAGAGACCTTCATGGCGAAGTCGAGCATCGCCCTTTGCCGCGGCGTGAGATCGGCTTTGCGGTAGTTGGTCGCCACCTGATCGGCAATCAGCGGGTTCTTCGACCGTACACGCAAGATCGCGCCATGGGCGATCACACAATACTGGCATTGGTTGGCGGCGCTCGTGGCCACCACGATCATTTCGCGCTCGGCTTTGGTGAGGCCTTCCTTCTTTTCCATCAGGGCGTCGTGATACGCCATGAAGGCGCGGAACTCGTCCGGTCGATAGGCCAATGTCAGGAACACATTGGGGATGAACCCTACTTTCTCTTCGACCGCCTCGATGCGGGCCCGCACGTCGTCGGGCATCTCGGTACGATCGGGAACGGGAAATCGGCTGATCGGCTGTGTCGCTTCCATGGGGGGCCTTGCGGTGCCGGGGCGGATGATTGACTCACGGAACTGTAACAGCGCAGCAAGCTCGCTGCGTGTTCGAAAAAAGAGATTTCGATCGAATTCTGCAGACTGGGACATGGGATGCGGTCGCAGCACCGGATCAGCGCCGCCCAAATCGTGAGGCATAATCGGGGCAGTTTATTTTCCATAATTCACATTATGCGCTTTATAAGAGACAGATCGGATATGAGTCAGAATCGAGTCGTTGCTGGGCCTTTCGGTCTCAAGATGGTGCAAAATCTACATTCCGGCTGTCGCAGAAATGACCTGGCCGTTTCGATTTTCCGCACCATCACTGCGTCCCGAGAATGCACAAACCCGGGTTCGCGGTCGATAGGCACTCATTGACCAATGAGCATACAGTAAGTATCTGATTTTTAATAGAGTCGCTGATGTCATTCGCTCCGCGCGCCCG
>JANQJV010000373.1 GCA_028281465.1 Azospirillaceae bacterium
CGCCCTGTTTCGGAGCGCCGGCATCCTTGCCGGCTGGACCGCCGGCTTCCAGCCGGCCCGAACCACGCCCAGCGGCCGGCCGCCAAGATGGCGGCGGTCCAGCCGGCAGGGATGCCGGCGCTCCTTGTTCAGCGCCGAAACCGAACCTGTCGTCAAGGCGGGCCATCGGTATCATGCTGAGGCTTGCCGGAGCGAACCGGCTGCGCCGGTCCCTGGCCGCAGCGGTCCCGACCATGCTCTCAGGCATTGCGACCGGCCAGATGCTGGAGTCATGGGGTCCAGGTGGGAGTCCGCGTCGCCGCTGCATGGTCGTGTGCCATCGCCATGCTGCTGCTGGCCTTCTCCTTGGCGCCGGCGCGCCCCTGCTTCAATCCGACCGAACCCCGTGCCTTGGTCCGGCTTATGTTGCAGCGCGGTGCCGTGCCGCGCCGCGTGCGGTCAGAGAAAATTCCAGCAATGGGAAAAATGACGACCTATCTATGGGGCGGAGTGGGCGTGGCGCCGGCGCGATCTGGTGTGCGCTGCAGCGAAAAATCGGCAACGAGGCATCCATGTCAGGGACGGGCGATGACACGGTCGGGCGGCCGGGCGAGCCGGTGATGGAGTCCATCACCTTCGATGAGATCGAGATCGGCCAAGCCGCCAGCCTGCAACGGGTGATGACGGCCGGCGATCTTGAGTTGTTCTATGCCGCGACCTGCGATGCCGGGGCGATGCCGTCGGCCGGTGAGGCCGGCGAGGGCGGCGGCGCCACGCACAGCCTGTGGGGCGGCTCTTTGATTTCCGCCGTCCTCGGCACCGTCTTGCCGGGCCCGGGCACGCGCTACCTGGAGCAGGATTTCCGTTTCCTACGCCCGGTGCGTGTGGGTGAAACCCTAATCGCCACGGTGACCGTCAAGGCGAAACGGGTGCCCAAGGGCGTGGTGGTGTTCGATTGCCGGTGTCTCGACGAGGATGGCAAGGTGGTGATCACGGGGATCGCCGAGGTCATTGCGCCGGTCAGCAAGCAGCGTCTCCCGCGCATCGACCTGCCCAAGGTTCAGGTGATCCGGCACAACGCCTACGAGGCACTGATCAATCGTGCCCGGCCCTTGGAGCCGGTGCCCACGGCCGTGGTGCACCCGTGTGATGCGGACTCGCTGCGTGGTGTGGCCGAAGCGGTCGAGGCCAACCTGATCCGACCGGTGCTGGTCGGTCCGTCCAGCAAGATTCGCGCGGCGGCCCGCCAGGCCAGGGTTGACATTGGTGCATTCGAGCTTGTGCCGGCCGAGCACAGCCACGGCGCCGCCGAGCGCGCCGTGGCCTTGGCGCATGCCGGCAGCGTTGACGCCATCGTCAAGGGCAGTTTGCCATATGACGAGATCATGGCAGCGGTCGACCTGCCGGAGACGTCCCTGCACACGGCACGCCGGCTGAGCTACGTGACCGTGGTCAGCGTGCCGACCTACCCGCGCCTTCTGTTCATCACCGACGCCTTGCTGTCCCAATACCCGAGCCTGGACGAGAAGGTGGACATCTGCCAGAACGCCATCGACTTCGCTCAGGTTTTGGGAGTTGCCGAGCCGAAGGTGGCGATCCTGTCGGCGGTGGAGACGGTGAACAGCAAGATCGCCTCCACCCTCGATGCCGCGGCGTTGTGCAAGATGGCCGACCGGCGCCAGATCAAGGGTGCCGTGTTGGATGGACCGCTGGCCTTCGACAACGCCATCAGTGCCGAGGCAGCCCACACCAAGGGCATCGTGTCGCCGGTGGCCGGCGCGGCCGATATCTTGCTGGTGCCCGATGTGGAATCGGGCAACATGGTGGTCAAGCAACTGAGCTATCTGGCCAATGCCGATCTGGCTGGCGTGGTGTTGGGCGCCCGGGTGCCGATTGTCCTGGCCGGCCTCGTGGACACCCTGCGCGCGCGTCTGGTGTCGTGCGCCGTGGCGGCCATCCTGGCGCACCACCGGCGCGATCCGTCGGTCAAGGTGGTCGGCTGACGTCGGAAACCGGCGGGTGGGAGGAGAGCCGCGTGACGCTACGTCTGGAGATGTTCCGTCGTCGGGCGTGCGACATCATGCGTCCGGTGCCACCGTTGCTGCGCATCGGCCAGCCATGCCGCGACGTGGTCGAGGCCATGAACCGGCGCAGGAGCACCTGCGCACTGGTCATCCAGGCCGACGGAGGTTTGGCCGGAATCGTCACCATCACCGACGTCACCCGGCGCATGGCGTTCCAGGTGGCACCGGATGCCCCGGTGGACCGAGTGATGGCAGCTCCCGTGCACGCCATCAACGACGACGATTACCTCTACCGGGCCCTGATCCTGATGCGCCGACACGGCATCCACCACATGCCGGTGGTGACCCAAGCCGGCCGGCTGGCCGGTCTCCTCGATCTGTACGACGCCATGGCCGTGATGTCCGAGCAGTTGTTGGACCTGGTCGATACGGTCGGTGCGGACGATACACCCGACGGTCTCCGCTCGGTCAAACACGCCCAGGTCGGGCTGGCAGAAGACCTGTTTGCCATCGACGTGCCGGCACCAGAAATTCAGCAACTGCTGACCGACGTCAACCGCGACATCCAGCGCCGCGCCATCCAGACCTGCCTCGACGGGATGGAGGTCGACGGGTGGGGCGCGCCGCCCGTCGGCTTCGACGTGCTGGTCATGGGGTCGGGCGGGCGCGGTGAGAGCTTCTTGATGCCCGACCAGGACAACGGGTTCATTCTGGACGACTACGCGGACGCTGAGCACACGCGCATCGACGGCTTCTTCATCGAGCTGGCGGAGCGCTACTCCCGCCTGCTCGACGCCGTCGGCTTCCCGCTCTGCCAGGGCCATGTCATGGCCACCAATCCGTTGTGGCGCAAAACTTTGAGCCAATGGTTGGCGCAGACCACGGCCTGGTCGGGCAAGCGCCATTTCGTCGCTGCCCGGCTGGTCGGCATCGTCCTAGACTTCCGCGCCGTCACCGGTTCGCGCGACCTGACCCGGCATCTGCGCGCCCATGTCACCGAATGCCTCGGTGCCTCGCGCGGCTTCTTGCGTGAGCTGTACCGCGCCAGTGCCGACAACCGCACGGCGCTGGGCTGGTTCAATTGGTTGATCCTGGAGACGGCGGCGTCACCGCACCGCGGCAAACTCAATCTGAAATTGAATGGAGTCCTGCCGCTGGTGGAAAGCGTACGCCTTCTTGCCTTGCAAGCCGGCGTGCCGGAAACGGCAACCCTGGAGCGCATCGCCGGACTGGTCGAGCGCGGCATCCTCGACCAGGATTTCCGTGAGTATCTGGAGGAGGCCTTCGCGCACCTCACCACTTTGCTGTTGCGTCAGCAGATCGCCGACACCCGTGCCGGCCGGCCAAGCTCCCACCACATCGACCCAAACGCCCTGTCGGCGCGCGACAACAAACGTCTGGTCGATGCCTTGACTCAGATCGAGGCCCTGCGCGGCAAGCTGCGCACCGAGTTCACGGCCGAGGTGTTCTAGGTCGGGACGGTACCCTACCATAAATAGTGGAGATTAATGATCTTATCATCAAAACCATCACCCCGCGTCACACCGTTCGGGACGAGCTGGGGTTCGAAACTGCCCTGGCGGTCTCTTGGAACCGCACGATCAATCGTGTCGTCTGTAAAAAAATATCCCCACGTTCTCAATCGACAAGCGGCACACACGCCACCAATGATCATGATGCGGGTCAGTGTTATACCAGCAGCCCGAAACAATGACCGGTCCTCGGGCCACCCTGTTTCGGAGCGCCCTGTTTCGGAGCGCCGGCATCCTTGCCGGCTGGACCGCCGGCTTCCAGCCGGCCCGAACCACGCCCAGCGGCCGGCCGCCAAGATGGCGGCGGTC
>JANQJV010000384.1 GCA_028281465.1 Azospirillaceae bacterium
CAGGATGTCGCCTTCGCGGCGTTTCCCGCGCCCCGACCGGTCCGGATGGAACTTTGCCGGCACCAGGCTCATGCGCGCGAAGTCGACCTGCGCCGCCATCGCCATGGGCAGAAACGCCCGCACCAGCGCTTCCACCATCACCGGGTGTTTGAACAGGCGGTGATAGATCGGGTCGTCGGTGGGCATGTCGGACCGGCGGTTTTCCCAGGATGTCGAAGACCCTCTTCATACCATTGCATGCGGCACCGATGCGATTTTCTTTATCGGCCAACCGGGCTTGCACCCACGCGATCAAACCCGCTCGGCCCAACCAACGGTCAGCAGACGACAGTGCCAGACGGGCGCCACCATTCGCGCCGGACAGCAAACCACTGGCCCGCCGGGCGTCACTCGATCAACCCAGGCAGATCGGTCAAGCTGCCAACCTCCGCGTTTGGACCGACAGGCAGGCGTTCGCGGGGCTGGCCGGCTCGATTGACCCAGACGACGCGGAAACCGAAGGCAGCGGCACCGGCAACATCCCAGCCGTTGGATGACAGGAACAGCACCTGGCCCTTGTCCACACCCAGTTGGTCGCAAGCCATCTGATAGACCGACGGGTGCGGCTTGTAGACCTGCAGCCTATCCGCCGACAGTATCGCATCCAGATGGCCACGCAGCCTGGCCGAATTGACGGCGGCCGTCAGCATGGTCGGCGAGCCATTGGACAGGATGGCCGTCTTGAGCCCGCGGCCGTGCAGTACCCCCAGCACCTCCGGCACTTCCGGGTAGGCGTCCAGACGCAGGTAGAGTTCCATCAGGTGGGCGCGCAACGCCGCGTCGTCCAAGCCGTGAACGGCCATGGCATAGTCCAGCGCTTCCCCGGTGACCTGCCAGAAATCGGCATAGTGCCCCATGAGACTGCGCAGCCAGGAGTATTCGACCTGCCGTAACCGCCAGGTCATCGACAACGCGTCGGCCACTGGTCCGATCTCATTCCGACAACGCGCCACGGCGGTATGAACGTCGAACAGCGTGCCGTAGGCGTCGAACACGCAGACGGTCACGGCGGCAAAATGGGCAGGTTCAGCGTCTGCGCTCATCGGGTCAGATCCCTTGTCAGGGTCGATCCGGCCACGGCCTCACCCAAGCGAGCCCGATAGACCTGGGTCGCCTCCAAAACACGCTGCACATAATTGCGCGTTTCGTAAATCGGGATCAACTCGATCCAGTCCACCACCGCGTCCACGTCCATGCGTCGCGGATTGCCATTGCGCCCCATCCAACTGTCCGACCGGCCAGGGCCCGCGTTGTAGGCGGCGACGGCCAACACATAGGATCCGTCGAAGCGGTCGATCATGCGGCGCAGGTAGGTCGTGCCCAGGCGAATATTGTAGGCTGCATCGCTGGTCAGACGGCCACGTTGATAGCTCAGGCCCAGGCCACGCGCGACTGACTGGGCAGTCGTCGGCATGAGCTGCATCAAGCCGCGCGCACCAGCCGGGCTGACGATGTCGACATCGAAGGTGCTCTCCTGGCGGATCAGGCCGTGGATCAGTGCCGGCTCCACCCCGGCACCCCGCGCCCCGGCCAGGAGCGGATAGCCGCCCTGGTTAAGCACGATGCCATCCCGCACCGCGCGTTTCGCAGCGAACACAGCGATCTCCGGTCGGCCGATCGCATCCGCCAGTTCGATGACCAAGAGATAGTCAGCCGCATCGTCCGCCAAGATGCCCAGCCTGTACAGGAACCGAGCGGCCAAGTCCCGCCGAGCGACCTCGTGCAGCAGGCGCACAATGCGCACCAGGTCATTCCGCTCGAAATGGGCGCGGCGCGGCGCCGACACGGTCGGATCGGCGACCAACGCGACGGCGATCGTGCGACCGAGACGTTCCGCGGCCAGCTGACCGTAGAAGGTGGTGCCGTGCACGGCGGCCCGGCCGAACCATTCGCGCGCCAATGCGGCATTGCCAAGCACTTCTAAAGCACGCCCACTCCAATAGGCGGCACGCGCCGTGCTAATCGGTGTCGACACCGCCCGATGCAGTGTCTGGAAATGCTCGAAGGCCTGCCTTGGCTGTTTCAGAAAGCGCAAGGCGACCCAACCGGAGAAGAATTCGGCTTGGTACAGCGGCAGGCCTTCGGTCTGCCGGTGGGCCGCCGCCACCCGATAGGCGATCGCCGCCTGACCATCGTACAGATAGCGCCGGGCGATGATATGGCGCTCGCGCCACCAGCGTCGCGGCTGCCCCAGATCCTCCGGCGGATCGTTCAGGATTTCCAAGGTGTCGGCGGTGCGGTCCTTGCGCCGGCGCCACAGCAGACGCTCAAACAGCAAGCCGGGATCGCGGCGAAGCCCCGCGGGCACGCGTCCGATTGCCGCATCCACGCCCGGTTGCATGGCGCGTAGCCTGAGTCGTGCCTGGGCGAGCGCACGGCGACCGGGGTCGACCAGATCGAACAGACGGGCCGCTGCGTCTTCGGCGTTTTCCCAAACCAGGCGGTCGAGGCGGGCCCAGTGGTCTTCAGTGCGCAACAGGTGGCCGCCTGCCCTGAGCAGCTCGGCCTGGTCGGCCCCGTCGATCGCCTTCTCGATCCAGAACCGCCGCACCGTTGCAGCGACCGTGCCGGTCCGGCCGGCCTGAGCCGCCGCCTGCAGCAACGCCAACACCCCATCCGCCGACATCGGCGGATTGGCGGCGAACCAGGCTAACACCCGATCGGCTGGTTCGGTCCGCTCGGCCAATGCCGTCTCGGCGCGCCGGCGCAGAGTCAACTGCCCCGGAAAATCCGGGTTGCGACGCCGAAAATCGGTCACCGCCCTGAATGTCACCGGGCTGCCGTCGCGCATCAGATCGTGCCAGCGCAGCACCGCGGCCGGCAGTGGATCGGCGGCCCGCCCAACCATGGCGTGGGCTTCATCCCAACGCCCTCGATCGGCCAACTCGAAGGCGGCCATCACCAGCACCCGATCGCCGGACGACAGCGCTGCCGCCGGCGTGACCACGGCGACGAGCAGGCAAAAAGCACCGGCGAGAATCGCACAAGACCGGGTGAATTGGCCATACGCTCGGGCGTCCGCGGTGCGCTTGCCCACCCGAAAGTCCACAGCTAAGCTCTGCATCATGCGGAGGCACCCTTGGCTAGGAGTTGGTCATGTTCAACGGCTCGATCTGCGCGCTCATCACGCCATTCAAGAATGGTGAGATCGACGACGACGCCTTCCAGTCCCTGGTTGACTGGCAGATCACGCAAGGTACCAGCGGCCTCGTGCCGGTTGGAACGACGGGAGAATCGCCGACCTTGAGCCATGGCGAGCACAAGCGCGTGGTCGACATGTGCATCGAAGCCACTGCTGGGCGCGTACCGGTTATCGCCGGCACCGGATCGAACAGCACCGAAGAAGCAATCATGCTCACCCGCCATGCTAAGGAGGCCGGCGCCGACGCAGCCTTAGTCGTGTGCCCATACTATAACAAGCCAACACAGGAGGGCCTCTACGAGCATTACCGAGCCGTGCACGATGCCGCGGAATTGCCAGTAATTATTTATAATATTCCCGGGCGGTCCGGCGTTGATATGTCAGTCGCCACCATGGCCCGACTTTCGAACCTGCCTAACATCATCGGGGTGAAGGATGCCACCCGCGATCTTTCACGACCGCTTGAGACCCGGCTCGCCATTGGCCCGGATTTCTGCCAACTGTCCGGCGAAGATGCCACGGTGGTGGCATTCCTGGCGCAGGGCGGCCATGGGTGCATCTCAGTGACGTGCAACGTAGCCCCGGCTCTGTGTGCCCAACTGCACCAGGCTTGGCGCGAGGGCCAAATGCACACGGTGCAGCGCCTGCGCGACCGGCTCATGCCGTTACATGATGCGCTGTTTTTGGAATCCAGCCCGGGCCCCGTGAAGTATGCGGTGCACATTCTAGGCCGGTGCAGCCCTGAAATACGCTTGCCTTTGGTGCAACCACGCGAAGACATCAAAGCAAAAATCCGCGAGGCGATCACACTGGTGGACATGGCCTGACACCCCCTCGTCCAGAGGGTGCTGCGATTTCGGGCGGTTCAGCGGGTCGCCATGGCCCCTGCGAGCAGGGACAGAGGGCTTTATGATCACTCTGCAACTCTTCGCCGGCCTGGTCTTGCTCGTGATCGGTGGCGATTCCCTGGTGCGCGGCTCGGTTGCTGTGGCCCGGTACCTGGGTTGGTCGCCCTTGATGATCGGGCTGACCCTGGTCGGCTTCGGTACCTCGACACCGGAGCTGATCACCAGCCTGCAGGCGGCCCTTGCCGGTTCACCGGGCATTGCCATCGGCAATGTGATCGGCAGCAACACGGCGAATATCCTGCTGATTCTCGGTATGTCGACTGTGATTTGCCCAGTGGTGATCTCGCCGACCGCCTTCCGGCGCGACGGGACGGTGCTGCTGATCGCCACACTGGCCTGCGTCGGCGTGGTGCTGTCCGGACAGCTCGACCGGTGGATGGGCGTGATTATGGTGCTGTGCCTGGCCGGCTATGTTCTCTTTACTTTCCTTACGGAACGATCGACCGTGAGTGCATCCGCGGCAGTGTTGTCTGGCGAGGCCGATCTGTTCCAGCCAGTCAGCAGACGGGTCGGCCTATCGGCCGGCCTGGCCATGCTCGGTCTCGCTTTGACCATGCTGGGTGCCGACTGGCTGGTACAAGGAGCCATCACCCTCTCCAACTCCCTCGAGATTTCCCAGACCGTGGTCGGATTGACCGTCGTCGCCGTCGGAACTTCCCTGCCGGAACTGATCACCTCGGTGGTTGCCGCCGTGCGCAAACAAACCGCCATCGCCTTCGGCAACATCATCGGCAGCAATGTCTTCAACATCCTGGGCATCCTGGGCATCACCGCCACGGTCCAGCCCATCGCTGTCCCGCCGGAGATCGCCGGCTTCGACATCTGGGTAATGAGCGCAACGACGGCACTGCTGCTCGTGTTCGCCCTGACCGGCTGGCGCCTGACCCGCCTGGAAGGCGCGGTTCTTATGGCGGGGTACTTTGGCTATGTCGGTTTTCTCGCGGCGACGGCGTGACGGTGGTCGGCACGTATGATCCCGACGCGACAACGCCTCTCGGCCGCCCTCTTCGACTCGCTGCCGTGCCAACTCGGACTGAAGTTTGACAGTTTGCGGGTTTTCTGAGTGCGGAATTGGCGGAATTCCTAGGGGTTTCGAGCATGGCGGCAAAAGTGTAGTGCTACTTTCTTCTG
>JANQJV010000405.1 GCA_028281465.1 Azospirillaceae bacterium
GGACGGCGGTGGACAAGGATCGCCAGCGGGTTCGGCAGGCCTACGACCCTATCGAATTGCCGCCGGTACGGCCTGTTGTCACGCGCGTGCGGATATTCGGCGCGCGCTGTGCCGGCTGCAACCGCCGAGTTCGCGGCGAGGCGCCGACCGACATGCCGCCCGGCTCGCCGTTTGGCCTGACGATCATGGTCATGCTGGCCTATCTTCACCACCAGCACGCCATCGCCTATGAACGGCTGGTCATGCTGATGCGCGAACTGTTCGGCCTGACGATCAGCCAAGGCGCGATCGCCAATGCCCTGCGTCGCTGCCAGCCAGCCTTGGCCAAGGCGGAACAGGCGATCCTGGCACACCTGCGGGAAGCGCAAACCATTTGCAGCGACGAGACCAGCGCCCGGCTGGGCGGGTCGACGGCCTGGGAATGGGTGTTTGCCTGTGCCAAGGCGGTCTTGCATAAGATCGTGTCCAGCCGCGGGGCGCAGGTCGTGCGTGAGGGTCTCGCCGGCCACCGGCCGCAGACCACTGTCTCCGACCGCTGGAGCGGCCAGCTTGGCCATGGCGAACGCCAGCAAATCTGCTTGGCCCACGTTTTGCGCGACGTGCAGTATGCCATCGATTGCGGCGACACCGTCTTCGCCCCTGGCCTCAAGACGCTGCTGCGCTGGGCAACCCGGGTCGGGCGACGACGCAGCACGCTGAAAGACAGCACGCTCAAAGCCTATCGCCTGAAGGCGGACAGCAGGCTCGACCGGCTGCTGGCTCAAAACCCGTCACATCCCCAAGGTCAAGCCCTGCGGGTCCAAACCAAGAAGTGGCGTCACGCCTTCTTCATCTTCCTGGAGGACCGGACGGTTCCGGCCACGAACAACGTGAGTGAACGGGCTTTGCGGCCCAGCGTCGTGCATCGCAAGGTCACGAACTGCTTCCGATCTGTGTGGGGCGCCAACGTCCACGCACAAATCCGCTCCGTCATCGACACCGGCCGCCTCGCCGGCACTGCCGCCTTCCAATCTATTACAGCCGTACTCAAAGGCCTACCGTTGACAGAACCAGAACCAATCCCTGAGCAATTACGTCGAAGTCAAGGGGTGATGGCTCACCTCCCCCGGTGATCCCTGTAGGGTGGGGGCCAGTGAGGCGCCACAGGGTGGCGGCTCGGAGGAGCGCAAACCGCGTGCCGAGATTTTTCGCGCCGTAAAAAAGAGCGGACTTCGACAACCATCGGCAGTCCTCACGCCAAGAACCACCATCCTCTATTCCGCCAACCCCCTGGTTCCCTTTTGCGCCGGCCTCGACACCGATGATCGTCCGGTCGCCAAACGTCTTTTTCTATGCCCTCGGAAGTTCGAACCAAAAAGTGCTACCGACACTCCGTTCGCTCTCGAACCCAATCCGTCCCCCCATCCCTTCAACCATCAGCTTTGTGACAGCCAAGCCGATTCCTGTTCCTTTGCCCTTGGCAACCATTGGATCTGATTCAAGCCGGCAAAATGCGGTAAACACATTTGAGTGGTCTTCCTTTGCAATTCCAATTCCAGTGTCTACAACAGAAACACGTATGTTCCCATCATCGGTTTCCTGGCCGCTGACAGTCACCGTCCCGTCAGGCTTATTGTACTTGATCGCATTTGACATCAAGTTTAACAAGACTTGCTTTAGTCGCCTTACATCTGCCAATATGAATAGTGAATTGTCGCACGAAAGGTTCAGAATTAATTTGATATTCCTCTCGTCTGCAAGAGGTTTTGTCTGCGAAATGAGGGAGGAAATCTCGCCCAACAGATTTACCCTCTCGATTTGGATATTCATTTTTTTGACTTCAGCTTGTGAGAGGTCCAAAATATCGTCGATAAGCTCAAGAAGATAACTGCCGCCTGTTAGGATACTATCCACACATTCGTTCTGAGAAGAAGTTAGGTGATTCCTTGGATCATTTTGTAGAAACTGTGCAAATCCAAGTACCGCATTCAGTGGCGTGCGCAGATCATGGCTCATTGCGGCGAGAAAATCGGACTTTGCTTGATTAGCTCTCTCGGCCTGTGCTCTGGCTTCCTCTAAAGCCATCTCTATTCTGATGCGCTTCGTTACATCCCAGAAGATGCCAAGAATCCCATTGATTTCTCCTTTGTCGCCCACGATTGGTGTCTTTACAGTCTCTAAATATATCTCATTCCCTGTTGATTGTGAAATGTGCCGTTCGATGCTGGCATATGTTTCACCTGTGCTCAAAACGATATCATCAGTCGTGCGAAATCGTTCCGACAAGCTTTGAGGTAGAAAATCTGTCAATTGGCCACCGATAGCATCATCCTCGTTTCTGGTAAGGAATCTCTGGCAGCATTTGTTCAAGAAGGTTAGTCGGCCTTGTGTGTCGACTCTATAAAGGCTCTGCGGCAGAGCTTCAACGAGAGAGCGGTACTGTACTTCACTCATCCGCAATGCCCTTTCAATTTGCTTCTGTCCGCTGACATCCAACGCCGTAAACAATGCACCTTCTTCGGGTTGCGTCACATTCACCAGCTGAGAGCGCAAGTGGATATCAAGTAGACAACCAGACTTGTCTCTAAATACGGTATTGATCATGCCGAATCCACAAGAGCTTACCTTTTCAGCTCCTTCCCTTTCGGCGCGATTGAACTCTTCGTCTGTCTCATACACAATGCGTGACGATTTGCCGATTAGTTCGGACTCGCTGTAGCCGACCATTTTGACAAAGGTCGGATTCACCCACTTGAATACCCGGTTCTTGATCAGCCCTATCCCAACCGGAGCAAGCGCGAGAATGCCGTTGATCTCTCGCGTCCGTTCATAGACCTGCTGCTCAAGAGTCTCAGTGAGGGTCTTGAGAGCGTCCTCGGTTTGCTTTCGCTCTGTGATATCCTGGACAGTTCCGAACACTCGTGATGGCTTCCCACTTTCGTCATAAATCACCTCCGCTTGTTCGTGGATGCTCTTTTCTCCACCGTCCGGAACAATGATTCGGTGATCGAAGTCGAAGGCCTTGCCTTCGAAGAGAGCCATTTTGACACGATTTCTAACAAATTCTCTATCATCGGGATGAACGCGACTCAAGAACCCCTCATAGGTTCTGTCTAGTCCATCAGGATCTACATCAAACATCCGATACACTTCATCAGATAATGTCAATATATCACTCGCAATCCTCCAATCCCAATTGCCTAGCTGCGCAATACGCTGGGCATCAGCCAAGCTCTTTTGGCGCTTAACCAGCTCTTCTTGCGCCAGCTTAAGTTCGGATATATTGGCGTATGTGATCACCACACCTTCAATTCTGTTATCAGATGTTCGGTAGGGAAGAATTCTCCGAAGGTACCATTGATGATTCGCGCCAGATACCTCCGCATCCAGAGGGATTAGCTTCTCGAGAACATTCCTTGCTTCATCAATGAGATGGGGATCATCAACCTTGCAGACAATATCGCTGAGCGGGCGCCCCGCATCTGTGGGTATTACATTAAGAACACGCACTGTAGCGGGTGTAAATCGTTTGATGCGCAACTGTGTATCTAAGAATATTGTCGCCATATCGGTGCTTGCAAGAAGATTAGAAAAATCATCATTTGCCGCCTCCAGTTCTTCGACTTTCTCTTGCAGTTGATTGTTTACAGTGCTGAGTTCTTCATTGAGTGATTGCAATTCCTCCTTGGATGTTTCTAATTCTTCATTTGTCGACTGAAGCTCTTCATTCATTGACATTATTTCTTCATTTGATGCTTTTAATTCCTCATTTGAAGTCTCCATCTCTTCAATTGTGCTTTGCAGATCCTCTCGTGTTGCCTGAAGTTCATACTCAAGATGACGGTCCAGCACGTCGGCGGTAAAGGCCTGAGCTTCGGTTGAGGGGGGCGCGGAGGTATCGGTCGCAGTATCGTCCTCGAACGCAACCACCAGGAGGCCGTCGCCACTCGAACCGACAGGAGTTACGGTGATCGTCAGTTTTCGGTTTTCGTCTTGGTCACGGACGCGGATCCCTCCTGCCGAGACTGCCTCGCCCTCCTGGCACGCCTTCGCGATTGCGGCGCGCAATGTGGCCCGGAGTCCGCGCCTGGCCATCGCGAGAATATCTTGGCTTGGTTCTCCAGGAGGTTGCACAAGGTAATGATGGGTTGCGCCGAAAAAGTACTGAATAGCCATCTTCTTGTTGATCAGTACGGCGGGAGGCGCGTACTGACTTAAGAGATGTCTTTCGATGACTTCAGAGGGAGAAGATTCCTTGGGAAGGCGGGGGCCGCGTTTGCCTGTTTCAAAGGCAACATCGACGTCGTACGCAACCATTGGGAATTCAAGGTTCACTCTCCTGGTCGTGGTCATCCGCCGATATATTCGTTGTTTTTTTAATATCTGTTCAAATAGCCCTGCTTCCCGACCGATCGTTTCCGATGGACCAAGGAACAGAAATCCTCCATCTCTTAGAGAGAAGTGAAATAATTGTATAATCTTCTTTTGGATTTCCGGCTCGAGATAGATGAGCAGATTTCGGCACGTTACGAGATCCATCTTCGAAAACGGTGGATCAGTTATCAAATTCTGCAAAGCGAAAACAACAGATTCGCGAAGTTGCTTGTTTACTTTGTAGGAAGATCCTTCCTTCGTAAAAAACCTCTTGAGTCGCTCCGGAGAAACGTCTGCAGCGATACTCTCCGGGTAAATCCCAGTCCGCGCAAAATCCAGTGCATCCCCGTCGATATCTGTCGCAAATACCTGGATACTTGGGTTTTTTTGCGCCGCGGAGAAGCCCTCGATCAACAGGATTGCGATGGAGTAGGCCTCTTCGCCTGTCGCACAGCCCGGTATCCACACTCTGATGGGGCGTTCCGGTTCGCCCGCAGTCACGAGGCACGGGATCACATTCTCCACAACCGTATGCATGGCTTCGCCATCACGGAAAAAGCTCGTTACACTAATGAGGAGATCTTTGAATAATCTCTTCAATTCGATTGGATTGTCGCGAAGAATTCTTGCATAGTCAGACATTTCTTCAACATTGCTAAGGCCCATTCGGCGCTCAATCCGGCGGATCAATGTGTTTTTCTTGTAGTATCTAAAGTCAAAATCGGCGCGTGTTCGCAATAGAGAAAGCACGCTTTGTAAGTAATTTGGCACTTTATCTTCGGCTGCACCCTTATCTTGGGAGCCATTCACGTAAAAATGGTTGAGGTACTTCACCAGCTCTGTCGGCATAGACTCGACCGGCAAAACGAAATCCACCATCCCCGTAGCTATGGCACTCCTCGGCATACCATCGTAGCCTGCTGTCTCCGGTTCTTGAGCCATGACCATACCGCCGAATTCTTTAACAGCCCGAATACCCAATGTCCCGTCAGCGCCGGTGCCAGACAGAACGATACATATTGCTCGCTCCTGTCTATCTTCGGCGAGAGAGCGAAAAAAATGGTCAATGGGCATGCGTATTCCACGGCGTTCAATAGGTTTACTGAGCCGAAGGTAATTATCTTGTATCGAGACATAGGTATTTGGTGGAATCATGTATACATGATTGGGTTCGATCGGCATCTGATCAACAATTTGCAAGACTTTCAACTGCGTGTATCGTGCAAGGAGATCCACCATCATACTCTCATGGCTTGGATCTAAGTGCTGAATAAGAACATAGGCAATTCCGCTCACTGTTGTCTGGTTGGTAAAGAATTTCTTGAAGGCTTCTAGGCCACCTGCTGAAGCGCCCATTGCTACGACGGGAAAGGAGCGTACCGCCGACTGCGCGAGAGTTTTATTGACTTCAGCCCCTCCCGATTGCGATTCTTGGCAACTCACTATTTTTTTGGGTAGCCGTGGAGTCCTCTTCGCAATCTTCTTCGTCATAGCAGGCTTCTCCTGCGAATTGCTTACCGAATACCGATCAGTCGTGCCATGTAACGGTTTCATGCGCAAGATTTAGATCGAATGGCGCTGTCATGTGGACGGTGTCCCAAAGTAGTGGTCCATAGCGTCGACCATTGAGCATCTAGACAATTGGTCCTGATACTCATCTCGAAAGGTCTGACGTCCAGTGAGGGCATCACCCCATTGAATACAGGTCTCCGTCATGAAGCGCGGACAAATATGACCTGTCATGATTGGTACCATATTCTCCATTTGCTACTCTGCCGCTGACTGCTGGATAGTCTTCCCCACAAGCCGTCGGCCCGATGATGGAACTGCCCGAGCTTCAGTAGTCGCAAGCGTAACAAAAATCCTAGCGATTCTATTATACGTCATCAAGTGGAGAATAGTGCTGCGACTTTTTGACTAATCAAAACTCGACCATCGACGCCCTCTTAACCATTCATCGAGGAGTGACCGTGACCACCTATGCGTGTCCTTGGCTGCTGCTGCGTCGGTTTCTCGGCGGCTAGGCGGTCTCCTATCCCTGTCTCAGTGCGTCATCCACGAGTCTGATTCAGTATCGCGTGGATTGCATTAAGTCCGCGCCAATCTACGCATGGGAATCTAGATACGGACGATCACGAGCGAGGTGTGCGCATTATCCATGCATGCTTCGCAGTCCTTGGCCAGGCATTGATGCCTATTGAACTTGGCGAATATCTATTTTACAAACCATCGTCTAGACAAGAATATGATTCTTATTAACCAAAAAAATTTGCCACATAGGTTTTCAGCGGACTTAAAATGATCTGAATATTACTATACTGTATCCTGAATGTTCTTTTTCAATAAAGTTCAGGATCTATAAGAGAAATTAAAGAGATTGAACTGAAACTAAAATGCACCACGGGGCTGGCGGGTGTAGCGCAATCCGCTGAAAACTGGCAATATTTTGGTGCCGAACCAGATACTGCGGTTTTCACGGAGGCTGACCCACCATGATTGAATCCACACCCACACTCCCTGGTCTGTCACCCTTCGGCGATAAGTGGATCGACGCCCGGTTTGATGGGGGTCGACTTGTCGCCGGACGCGGGCTTGCTGCTTTTGGGCGAGGTCGAGAACCGATTGGGCCTTACCAAAACGCTCGCCGATTGCCTTCCGGAGTGGCGTATCCCGATGCGATGCGACCATACGTTGGACAAGATCATTCGGTTTCGAATGATGGTGATCGCGGCCGTCTACGAGGACAGCAACGATTGCAACCGGCTTCGGATCGATCCTGTGTTCAAGATGGCAGTAGAACGGCAACCGATTGACGGGGGCGATCGAAGCACGGCTGGAAAACCGGCCGTCGCGCACCGCGCTGCTGCGCATGGCCGGCACCTTGATCGATGTGGACGCCGTAACCAATCCAGCGCCGCAAAGTAAAACCTGCGGTTGAAAAGCCGGGTCAAGACCCAGCATCTGATTGAGCCTCGTGCATAATCCGGGTTCAGTCACGGCATCCCATGCCTCCGTCCAGATTTGCAACACGATGGAAACACAAGCGGTTGAAATCACTCACCCCATTCTCGGCCAGATTCTCAAACGTGGATTCGGATCGGCATCTGGGGTTGTTTTGCCACCACTGTCATCTCCCACCCCGACAATCTTGCGCAAGGCGGGCCGCCTCGTGCGACGTCATGCCCTCGTGACACCAAGCGGCAACGGTCGTCAGCTAAGAATGCCGCCAAATCGCCCAGCGCCTTGGCGGCGCAGCCAACCCTTCTATGTCTCAGGAAGGGATGGGAGAGACGATGACCGATTGGGCCGCCCAACTGGAAGATCTCGGCATCGGCACCTTGGTGCCGGCCGTCTACGCGCGCTTCCGGCCGGCTGTGATCGACGGAGTGGCGTTCTTCTTGGATGGGCTGTCGGCCGAGCGTCTGGGGCCGATCCTCGACGACCAGGCCGCCTTACCCGAGAATGCCGGACCGGCCGAACGTCTGATCAGCATCGCCCGGCACAGCCCGGTTCTGCACAAGCTTGGCCAGGTCCTGGCCCGCGACCGGCGTTTGTCCGGCGATCTGCGCGCGCAGCTACAGACTTTGGAGAGCATGCCGGCCGGCTGGACGTCCGAAGAGCTTTGCGTCTGGGTGCAGCGCGAACTCGGGCCGGCAGCGCTGGCCGACGTGGCGTTTCCGGAGCCGCCCTTGGCCGAAGCCAGCGTGGCCGTCGTCCTGCCCATGGAATGGCGGCCCAGCGGCCGTGTGCCGCGGCGCGGCGTCTTCAAACTGCTCAAGCCTGGTATCGAGGCGCGCTTGGCGGAGGACCTGGCGCTGCTACAGCGCGCTGGCCCGTGGCTCGACCGGCGTTGCGCCCAGTACGGTCTCCCCGCCATTGCCTATGCCGACACGTTCGACACGGTGCGCCAGCTTTTGGCCCAAGAGATCGATCTTGGGACCGAACAGGCCCATCTCCTGCGGGCCGCCAAGACCTACCGTGGGCATACCGACATCGTGATTCCCGAGCTGTTTCGGGCCCTGTCGACGCCACGGCTGACCGCCATGACTCGGGTGGACGGGCGCAAGGTTACCGAGGTTGGCGGGCTGCCCACCGCGACGCGCGAACGGATCGCCGCTTTGGCAGTGGAAGCCTTGCTGGCGGTGCCGGTCTGGGCCAGCGATGACATGGCTCCCTTCCACGCCGACCCGCACGCTGGCAATCTGTTTCTCACCAACGATGGGCAACTGGGACTGGTGGACTGGAGCCTGACTGGTCAGTTGTCGAAGCGTCTGCGGGTGGATCTGACGCAGCTAGCGCTCGGGGCCGTCTGTTTCGACGCGGCTCGGATGACCGCGACCGTGGCCGATCTGGCCGTGGCGCCGGTCGATACGCCCGCCGTGCGACGGATCGCCGACCAGTCCTTGAGCCGGCTTGTGCAGGGCTCTGCGCCCAGCCTGGATTGGCTGGTCGGCCTGCTCGACGCCATGGTGTTGGAGGCTGGCGTACGCATGCCGGGCGACCTGCTTTTGTTCCGCAAAATGCTGCACACGGTGCTCGGCGTGGTTCAGGACGTGGCCGCCGGGCCGGTTGCCGACGGCGTGCTGGTGCGCTGCTTCCTGCAGCGCTTCGCCGCCGAGGCGCCCATGCGTGCCATGGCGCCGCCATTCTGGCGTGGCTTCGACACCCACCTCGCCAATGCCGACCTGTGGCAGGCGGCGGCCCAGGCCCCCCTCGCCCTGCTCAGCGCCTGGAACCGCCTGGTGCGATGAGGGGGTGCCGCATCGGCCGCTTGAGTTGGTGGGAGTTTATGTGATCTTATCAGAATACGATAAACTTGGGTAAGGTCTCTATAAATGGACCCGCGTACCAACCCGTACTCGCCCGGTGCGGGCTTTCCGCCGCCGGAATTGGCCGGACGTGACGGCATGGCATCATCGCGCGGGCAGCGGTTGCGTTGACGCGCATCAAAATGCGGCGACCGGCTCGGAGTTTGATCCTCTACGGCTTGCGCGGCGTGGGCAAGACGGTCCTGCTGAATAAAATCCGCCTTGATGCGGAGGTCGAGGACTTCACGACCATCGAGATCGAGGCGCCAGAAGACCGCTCATTACCAGGTCTGCTTGCCCCGGCCCTACGGTCGGCCCTCCTGAAACTGAACCGCGGCGAAGCAATCCGCGCTGGAATGGGCTCTGCTTTCCGGGCACTGGCAAGTTTCATTGGATCTGTGAAAGTAAAGTACAACGATGTTGAAGTTGGTCTGGGTATGGATGGTGAGAAGGGTGTGGCCGACAGCGGTGATCTGGAATCTGATCTTGCAGATCTCTTCACGGCGGTCGCAAGAGCCGCACAAGATCGTCAATCGGCCATCGTTTTGTCGATCGACGAGCTGCAGTATGTTCCCACCGCTCAGCTTTCCGCCCTCAATCTTTGCGCTTCATCGCATGAGTCAACGGCAGTAACCCATGGCGCTCATGGCAGCAGGACTGCCACAACTGGTTGGTCGCATGGGCAAAGCGAAATCCTACGCTGAGCGCTTGTTTGAGTTTGCCGAAATTGATCGGCTCGACGACGAGGCGGCCCGCGTTGCTCTATGCCGGCCAGCGGAACGGGAAAATGTAAAGTACACGAGAGAAGCCGTCGACGAGGTCCTGATGCAGACGCGAGGCTATCCCTACTTCCTTCAGGAGTGGGGCAAGCACTGTTGGGCCATGGCAACCCGTACGCCGATCACCGAACAGGACGCGAAAAACGCAACCGTCACGGCGTTGGCGGACCTTGACGGAGGTTTTTTCGCGTCCGGTACGACCGTTTGACGCCGGCAGAAAAACGGTATCTGCGAGCCATGGCACGCCTTGGCGCTGGTCCGCACCGCTCAGGCGACATCGCACAGCAATTGGGACGAAACGTCACCAGTATTGCGCCAACGCGCAACAGCCTGACTGCAAAGGGTATGATCTTCAGCGCGGGTCACGGCGATACCCAATTCACAGTTCCCTTGTTCGAAGGTTTCATCGAACGTGTCATGCCGCTGGATGACACGGGTGCGGCCAGTGCGCCGTCGAGATGACAGCTTGGCGCCACCGGCCCAGACCACCCTGTTCCGAGCCTCACGCGCTCAAAGTCCGGCGGATGGCATGGCGCCAGCCGTTGTATTTGCGGGCCCGCACCGACTCTTCCATGCTCGGCTGGAAGCGGCATTCCATGGCCCAGCTCTTGGCGAATTCGGCCGGCTCAGGATAGACGCCCACGGTCAGCCCGGCCAGATAGGCCGCGCCCAGCGCCGTGGTTTCCAGGATTTGCGGCCGGTCGACCGGGGCGTTGAGCAGATCAGCCAGGAATTGCATGGTCCAGTCCGACGCCACCATGCCGCCGTCGACGCGCAACACGGTGCGGGTTCGCGCCGCATCGGTCCAGTCGCCGCGCATGGCCTCCAGCAGGTCACGGGTCTGGTAGCAGACCGATTCCAGGGTGGCGCGCGCCAGTTCGGCCGGTCCGGTGGCGCGCGTCAGGCCATAAAGCGCGCCGCGCACCTCCGCGTTCCAATGCGGCGCGCCCAGGCCGACGAAGGCGGGCACCAAATAGACATCCTGCGACGGGTCGGCCCGGGCCGCCAGGGCCGCGGTGTCGGAGGCATGTTTGATCACGCCGAGGCCGTCGCGCAGCCATTGCACCGCGGCCCCGGCGACGAAGATTGAGCCTTCCAGTGCGTAGGTGCGCTGCCCGTTGAGCTGGTAGGCGATGGTGGTCAAGAGCCGGTTGCGCGAGGTCACGGATTGCGGGCCGGTGTTCAACACGGCGAAGCAGCCGGTGCCGTAGGTGGATTTGATCATGCCGGGTTCGAAGCAGGCCTGGCCGACCACGGCCGCCTGCTGGTCGCCGGCGATGCCGGCGATGCGGATGGCACCGCCGAACAACTCGGGCACGGTGGTGCCGAAATCCGCCCCGGAATCGCGTACGTCCGGCAGCAGGGCGCGCGGCACGCCGAACAGCGCCAGCATGGCGTCATCCCAATCGCCGGTGTGGATGTTGTACAGCAGGGTGCGCGCGGCGTTGGTGGCGTCGGTGGCATGCACGCGGCCGCCGGTCAGGTGCCATAGCAGGTACGTGTCGACCGTGCCGAAGCACAGCTCGCCGGTCTCGGCGCGGCCCCGGGCGCCCTCCACCGTATCCAGCAGCCAGCCGATCTTGGTGGCGGAGAAATACGGGTCGATCAGGAGACCGGTGGCCGCGGTCACCTCGCCTTCGGCGTTCTGCGCCTTGAGCGCGGCGCAGCGGTCCGCCGTGCGCCGGTCTTGCCAGACGATGGCGCGGTGAATCGGCGCCCCGGTGGTGCGGTCCCAGATCACCGTGGTCTCACGCTGGTTGGTGATGCCGATGGCGGCGATATCACCGGCCCCGGCGCCGGCGGCGGCCATGGCAGCCCGGCAGGTGCTGAGGGTGGTCGCCCACCAGTCGGTCGGATCGTGTTCCACCCAACCCGAATGGGGGTAGTGCTGCGGAAACTCCTCTTGCGCCAGACCGACGATGCGGTAGGCGGAATCGAAGACGACGGCGCGGTTCGAGGTGGTACCCAGGTCGATGGCCAGAACCAAGGCTGCCATGGCTGCGTTCCTCCGGAGTCCGTTGCGGACGGTTCTTGTTGGGGGCCGGCCGCCTGCCTGCTCAAGGGTTGGCGTGGCGGCGCGCCCGCATCCACGCCTCCAGATGTGCGACACCCTCGGGGCCGATCGCAAGTCCCAGCTTGCTCCGGCGCCATACCACGTCGTCGGCGGTGCGGGCCCATTCCGTGTCCATGAGATAAGCGACTTCCCGGGCAAACAGATCGGCGCCGAAGTGCTGCCCGAGATCGGCCCGGCTCCGAACGCCCTTGATCACCGCTTGGGCCCGGGTGCCGTACGCGCGCACGAGCCGGCGCGCGTGGGTCGACTCCAGAACCGGGCATGCGCTCTGCACCGCCGCAACTTCGGCCTCGAACCCGTCGACCGGGAAATCGCCGCCCGGCAGCGGCGCATCTGCCGTCCAGGCGACGCCCATGGCCGGCAGATGCGGCCGCAACCGCTCGAGCACCGCTTCGGCCAGCATGCGGTAGGTGGTGAGCTTGCCGCCGTAGATATTCAAGAGCGGGGCTGCATCCGCGGCCGTCTCCAGCTTGAGCACATAGTCGCGGGTCACCGCCTTGGCGTCCGCGCTGCCGTCATCGTACAGCGGCCGGACGCCGGAATAGCTGGCCGTGACGTCGCCCGGCGCGATCGGCCGTTTGAAATAGGCGCCGGCGGCCGCGCACAGATAGGCGATCTCGTCTTGGCCGATGCGGACCTGGCCGGGGTCGCCGTCGTACTCCACGTCCGTGGTGCCGATCAGCGTGTGGTACGTCTCGTAGGGAATGGCGAACACGATCCGCCCGTCCGAATTCTGGAAAATGTACGCCTTGGCGTGGTCGAACAGACGCGGCACGATGATATGGCTGCCCTTGACCAGACGAACGGGCGCACGCTGGGTCAGGCATACGCGGTCTTGAACGAACAGGCCGGCCCAGGGACCGGCGGCGTTGACCAGGGCCTTGGCCCGCACCTCTGTCTGCACACCGGTCTCGCCGTCGCGCAGGTCCAGGCGCCAGACCCGGTCGATCCGCGTGGCCGACAGGCACTCGGTGTTGTTGCGCAGCTCCGCACCGCGTTCGGCCGCATCGAGCGCGTTCAGGACCACGAGGCGGGAATCCTCGACCCAGCAGTCCGAGTATTCGAACGCCCTGGTGAACTGGGCGTTGAGCGGCTGCCCGACCGGATCGCGCCGCAAATCGAGCGTTCTGGTGCCCGGCAGACGTTTCCGGCCGCCCAGGTGATCGTAGACGAACAGGCCCAAGCGCAGGAACCAAGCCGGACGCATGCCCTTGTGGTGTGGCAGCACGAAGCGCAGCGGCCAGATGATGTGCGGGGCCGCATGCAACAGGATTTCCCGCTCGATCAGGGCTTCGCGCACCAGGCGGAACTCGAAATGCTCCAGATAGCGCAAGCCGCCATGGATCAGTTTGGTTGAGGCGGATGAGGTGGCGGACGCGAAATCATTGCGCTCGCACAAGAACACCGACAGGCCGCGCCCGGCCGCATCGCGCGCGATGCCGCACCCGTTCACGCCGCCGCCGACGATGGCGAGATCGAAGGGGTCCGCCATGGCCCGCTCTCCTCCCAGCCCGATTCACCGCAGGAAAGGTAAGTGCACCCAATCGAAAACTCAAACGAAAGTGATCGAAAAAACCCGCGGCTGCCGGGTCACAACACCACCCGGTCGTGGATGCGTTGCAGGGCGGCCAGTTGCTTGTCGGTCAACGGAGTACCAAGCCGGTGAATCTGATCATTGATCGATCTCAGGAATCCTTGCTCCCAGGGCGCCAGGCGCCGGCCGTCCGGATTGCCGGCCATGGCCAGTGCCACGCGTTCCAGCATGGCCTTGTGCGCTTTGACGGCGTCCGCGTCGTGCGGTCCAGGTCTGGGCCGACGGGTCCGTATCGGTTGGGCCGGCCGCAGGGTGGTGACCATCGCCGCCAGGTCGTGCCAGTCCGCACCGGCCGTGGCCAGCACACGCTCGATCGCCCGGGCCGTGGCCACGACCTCCGCATCCACCGGCGAGCCCAGGAGCGGGATCAGGCGGCGCAGCTTGTCGGCCGGCAGGTCGTTGGCGGACACGGGCGGGCGGACTCCTTCCGTACGGCGGCATGCTGTCTTCGTTGTGCCATCAGGGCGTGGCCAGCACCAGGTCGACGCCGGCCGTCGCGCACAGGCGGGTCAGTTTTTCCGACGGCAGGGCATCGGTGACGAAGACGTCGATCTGCGCCATGTGTCCGATGCGCACCGGGGCGGTGCGCTGCAGCTTCAGGCTGTCGGCGACCAGAAGGACGCGGCGCGCGTTGTCAATGATGGCGCGGGCGACGCGCACCTCGCGGTAGTCATAGTCGAGCAGCGCGCCGTCCGCGTCGATCGCCGAGGCGCCAATGACGGCGTAATCCATCTTGAATTGGCCGATGAAGTCCACCGTCGCCTCACCCACGATGCCGCCGTCGCTGCGCCGCAGCACGCCGCCGGCGATGATCACCTCGATCTGCGGCGACGGGCGCAGGATGTTGGCCACGTTCAGGTTGTTGGTGATGACCAGCAGGCCTTGGTGGTCGCCCAGGGCCTGGGCCACCTGCTCCGTGGTGGTGCCGATAGTGATGAACAGCGAGCAGTTCTCCGGGATCAACCCGGCGGCGGCGGCCCCGATGCGCCGTTTCTCCTCCGCCGCCACCAGACGGCGCGCGGCGTAGCCCAGATTCTCGACACCGGAGCGCAACACGGCGCCGCCATGCACCCGCTGCAGCAACCGGCGCTCGCACAGCTCGTTCAAATCCTTGCGGATGGTCTGTGGCGTGACGGCGAACCGGTCGGCCAGCGCCTCCACCACAACCCGTCCGCCGGCCCGGGCCTCGGCCAGAATGTCGGTTTGCCGCGGCGTCAACGGGTCCATGGCGTGTGGTTCGGTTTCGATTTCGTTTACGCGCACACTATGGCATCATGCGCACGCTCAGACCAGCCTATCCCGCGTGGACAGTCGTGGCGCCAGCATCCTCGCGGCAAGCCGGTGGGGGTTGGCCTTAGCCGCGATTTCTGTTTTCGTTGTCCGGACCGAACATTGAATTGCGCCGCAAAGCGAATGCCATGACCGAGCGCAGCCTGTATGATCGCGATTTCCACGCCTGGGCCATCGAGCAGGCCGCCTTGCTCCATGCGGGCCGGTCCGAGCGGCGCGAAGTGCTCAGCCGGATGAAGGTTTTGCTCCTCACTTTGCTCAAGTGGCGCTTCCAACCGGCCCTTCGCGGCAATTCGTGGCGGCTGAGCATCGAAGAGCAACGCCGCGAGGTGGCCCTGCTCCTGGGCGATAATCCAAGCTTGAAGAGCCGGGTGCCGTCTCTGCTGGTCGATGCCTACCGGTTGGCGCTGATCCGCGCCGAAGCCGAGACCGGTCTGGCCCGGACCGTGTTCCCGCCAAGCTGCCCGTTCATCCTCGATCAGATGACGGACGACGGATTCTGGCCGGGCTGATGGTCTCAGGGGCCGGCGATGGAGTGGTGCAATGGCTGGCGACTGGCCTCAAAGCCGCCCGGCAATCCTGTGTGGGGGTCTGTAGAGACAGGGCGGATGGTTGGTGTCGGGCGGACCGTCAGCGATCCAAGTTCTCGGTGAATACATCGTCCAGAGTTTGCGCGTCGACGAACTGGTCGATCCAGGCGTCGAGCTCATCGGCTTCGGCGTGGTCGAGCCGGTGTTCGATGTCCGCCGTCACCGGGCCGAAGCGGCGGGACAACAGCCGATGCAACACCTCCCGGCGGCCCTTTTGGAGGCCGGCCTCAAGCCCCTCGGTTCGGAACTTGTCGCGCCAGTAGTCGCCCAAGGTCTCCAACATGACGGTCATCTCCCTCAGGTCGCGTGGGATCGTCGGCGCCATGCCGGTGCTGGCCAAAGCGGTTCGGACCAACTCGGCAAACACCAGCCCCAGTTCGTCATATCCCGGGTGCGCGCGGAACCACGCAATCACCTCGCG
>JANQJV010000004.1 GCA_028281465.1 Azospirillaceae bacterium
CCGCCGCCATCTTGGCGGCCGGCGGCTGGGCGTGGTCCGGGCCGGCTGGAAGCCGGCGGTCCAGCCGGCAAGGATGCCGGCGCTCCGAAACAGGGCGGCCCGGGGACCGGTCAGTGTTTCGGGCCGTCGTCGGTGCCGCCTGCCGTTACGCGGCCTGCAGATTGTCGATGAATCGGTCGACCTGATCCTGCAGGCTGGAAAATCTTTCCTCCAGCGTGCCCAGGGCCCCCAGCAGGGTGCCGGCTGCTTCGCCGTTGCGTTGGGCCATTCCGGCAACCGACTGGACATTCTCCTGAAGTTCCTGGGTTCCAGTGGCAGCTTGGGAGACCGCGCGGCTAATCTCGCCAGTGGCGGCGTTCTGTTGCTCCACCGCGGCGGCGATCGTTGCACTGATCTGGCTGATATTGCTTATGATCTTGGCGATTTCGTTGATCTCGCCGGCGGCCTCGCTGGTCGAACTTTGGATCGCGGCAATCTGTGTCGAGATTTCTTCGGTCGCGCTGGCGGTTTGCGTTGCCAGGTTCTTGACCTCGTGTGCCACCACGGCAAAGCCCTTGCCCGCTTCGCCGGCCCGTGCCGCCTCGATGGTCGCGTTGAGCGCCAGAAGATTGGTCTGATTGGCGATGTTGGTAATGAGGGTGACCACATCGCCGATCCGGTTGGCCGCTTCGACCAGGCTGGAGACGCGGGTCACGGTCTGCCCGGCACGGCCGGCCGCTTCGTCTGCCACCCGATTGGAACTTTGCGCTTGGCTACTGATTTCCCGGATCGAGGCGGCTAACTGCTCCACTGCCGCCGCCACGGTCTGCACGTTGTCACTCACCCGGTTTGCCGTGATGGCGGCTTGTGTGCTGAGCTTGGCGTTGTTATCGGCGGTACTGGCCAGGAGATTGGCCGATCCACCCATCTCGCGGGCGGTCTCATTGACCACCTGGAGAACCGACTTCACGTCGTCTTCGAACGTCCCGGCGACGCGGTGCAGGGCATCGCGCCGTTCCTGCTCGGAGGATTCCTTCAGTCGGACCTGTTCGGCCTCCAAATGTGTTTTTTCGATCGCGTTTTCCTTGAACGTCTGCACGGCACGGGCCATCTGGCCGACTTCGTCTTTTCGGTCCAGAGCTGGCACGATGACACCCACATCGCCGGCCGCCAAGCCGCTCATCACGTTGGTTATGCGTTTGATCGGGCCAGTCACGCCGCGCAGGATGAGCACGAGCAGGCCGCATAGCAACACAAGACAGCCAAGACCAATCGCGCCGAGATTGACGGCTTGGGTGCGAATGCTCGCCTCCGCACGATCTGTCGTGAGCAGGATTTCGAGTTCACCCACACGTGTAGTCTCGCCGAAATCCTCGCGTTCGATCGGTTGCCGCACCCGCAATACGCGATCATCTACCGCGGCGATGTTTCCGTGCTGAGAAAACACTTCGCCGGTTTCGTCATACAGAATGCTGCCAGCGTAATCCGGGTCGCTTTCCAAGGCGGCCAGCATGGCCAGCGCCCCGGATTGGTCCATGTTCCACAATGTCTCGCTGGCACCGCCGGAAAGCACCTCCGTTAACAACGTCGCCCGTTCATCGAGGGCGGCGCGTGCGGCCGAGATATTGGCATAGCTTGCACCGAGCACCAGCGCTGCGGTGAGACAGACGAGAACGCCGGCGATCGGAACGACGGCACGGACCATGAAACTGCGCGAATAAAGGGAAAGCATGCTCGGCACTCCAAACGCGATCCGCGGATCCGTCAACAGCTGGGCCAAACTCGGCCCGACCACGAAACCTACACATTGTCCAGCTATACTGACAATGTATGCAGCAAATATTACAGGTCGCGACCGCTCCCAAGCGGTGCAGCCGTCGCATCGCGGGCGGCTGGGACGACGTCCAACCCGGCGGTCCTCCGCTGCCAAGGCCGGCCGAACGTGCCGGCGTGCCGACGCACGAAATCCGTGAAGGCGTCGGCGGGTAAGGCTGGGCTGACCAGGAATCCCTGTATCTGGGCGCAAGCGTGTCGATGCAGGATGGCGGCTTGGCCCGGCCGTTCCACACCTTCGGCGATAACGGTGAAACGAAGGCTGCGTGCCAGGGCGATGATCGCCTGGATGATCTCAGCATCGGTGTGGCTAGCCTCCAGATCCTGAACGAAGCTTCGGTCAATCTTGATGGTGTCGAGGGGGAAGCGTTTGAGATAGGAGAGCGACGAGTAACCCGTGCCGAAATCGTCGATGGCGAGCCGGACTCCCAGCTGTTTCAAGCCCTTCAGGGTGGCGACGGCACGCTCCATGTCGACGATCATGGCGCCCTCGGTCAGTTCCAGTTCCAGTTGCCGGGGTTCGATGCCGCTATCCTCAAGCACGCGCGCCACCGTTTCCACCACATGGCGGCTTTGGAACTGCGACGGTGACAGATTCACCGAGACGCTTTCCGGCGCCGCTTCCATTGTTTGCCAGGCGCGCATTTGCCGGCAGGCTTCGCGTAACGACCACAGTCCGATATCCCGGATCATCCCGGTGTCTTCCGCCAGCGCGATGAAATGCCCTGGTGGCACCGTTCCTAGGCGCGGGTGCTGCCAACGCAACAACGCCTCCGCGCCAGTGATGCGGCCGTCGTCGAGTTGAACCTTGGGTTGATAGTGCAGGGTGAGTTGCTCGCGGTCGACGGCGCTGCGCAGATCGGTCTCCAGGTCCAGGCGCTGCTGGGTGTTGTTCTGAAGTTCGCGGCTGTAGAAAGCGTAGGTTGCTCCGCCCCGTTTCTTGCAGTGCTCCATGGCGACGTCGGCGTTGCGTAGCAGTTGGTCGGCGCTGTCGCCATCGTCGGGGAAGATCGCCAAGCCGACACTAGGTTGACAATAGATGTCCCGGTCGATCAGCCGGAACGGATCCATAAACGACTGGCGAATGCGTTTGCCGAGTTGCAGCGCGGCCGCTCGGTCCTTGATGTCGTTGGCGATGATCACGAACTCGTCGCCGCCAAACCGGCCGACGGTGTCGGCCAGCCGCACCGCGTTGCGCAACCGGCGACCGGCCTGGCGCAGCAGGAGGTCGCCGGCGTGATGACCCAGGGTATCGTTGATCTGCTTGAACCGGTCGAGGTCGACAAGGGCGACCGCCACCTTCATGCCGCCGCGGCCCGCTGTGAGCAGGGCCTGGCCCAACCGGTCCCGCACCTGCTGGCGGTTGGGCAGACCGGTCAGGGCATCGTAATTGGTATGGAAGCGAATGGTCTGTTCGTCGAGCTTGTGCCGAGTCACATCGGAAAACACCAGGATGAAGTGATCGACGGCGCCGAAATCGTCGGATACAGCGGAGGCCGACAGGGCGATGGTCATGGTTCCGGTGCGGTCGCGTGGGTCTGGCGGCGGCACCCGGATTTCGCCCTCCCAGTGACCCATGGTCTCAACATAGTCGCACAACGTCTCCAGGCTCGGTGCGGTGCCACTCTCGTCGAAGGGAAGCCGGAACGGGTGGTTGATCAATTGCTCTGCGGAGACATCGAACAGACTGCCATAGGCCGCGTTGATGGCCCGCACGGTGGCCGCACGGTCGATCACCACGATGCCCTCGGCGACGCTGGCGAAGGCGCTGACCAACAGTTGGTTTTTGCGTTCGACCCGTTTCTGCTGTGTGATGTCGGTCACCACCCCTTCATAGAATAGGATGGTACCGACCGCGTCGATGACGCGACGGGCGTTCTCCTTGATCCAAATCGTGCTGCCGTCACGGCGGTAAACCTCGGCCTCAAAGCCGAACAAGCGCCCATCCCCTGCCAAGGCGGCGGCGAAGGCGGCACGCCGGGTTGGGTCGACATAGAGTTGTCCGGCGATGTCGGTGACGGAAGCGATCAGATCACTCGGATCGGCATAGCCGAACATCTCGGCGAGCGCCGGGTTGACGCGTAGGAAACGACCATCGACCGTGGTCTGATAGATGCCGACCACCGCGTTGTCGAAAATACTTTTGTATGCCATCGATTCCGGATCGACTGCCGTTTCGAACACGGCATTGTCCAGTATCGGGTCGACGTGCAAAATCGGTTCACCGGACTGTCGCATCTGTGCCCAATGTGCCAACAATCGCTCCCTTGCACACGGTCAAGCGCCGGATCGGCCTGATGAAATGCGGTGCGCCAACTCCTCCAGGTCTGTCGACGGGTCGACCAGGGACGATCACAGTCAAAATCATCAATTCACTCATTACGTGAATAAAATCAATAATCATAATAGGGAGCCATCGCTGTGCCTGCCAGAATAAGAGTGTCGTATTGTCAGTTGTTTGGCAATGGTTATTCGCATGCCATCGGCTCCAAGCGGGTGTTTGGCACGATATCTCGGACCGGATGATTGACTGTGGTGGAAGCTTGTCGATTGACAAGGGCCTGGAAACAGACTCGTTACTTGGTAGCCTTGTGGTGGACAAGGCGTTGACCGGTCGTCGCCCCATGCCCATCCGGGGGCAGGGGACATGACGGACGCCCGTTCGACGACCCCTGACCCTTGAGAAAACATCTAGGCTGTCATTCTCGTCTGCACCGTAAGAAACACGGTCGCAGATTGACTCAATCCGGTCCGGATTTGCATTAGAGTGACAACACCATGAACGACAAATCCAACCTCCCGCCGCCGGATGCCCCTCCCCCCGATGCTGGGTCGGCGCCTCCGGCACCGGCCCGGGTTCCGAGCTATCTTCAGGCCCTTAATCCGGCGCAGTGCCGGGCCGTTGAGACTCTGGAGGGTCCCGTGCTGGTCTTGGCCGGTGCGGGGACGGGCAAGACCCGGGTGTTGACCACGCGGCTTGCCCACTTGCTCATCAGCCGCCGTGCCTCACCGTTCCAGGTCCTCGCTGTGACCTTCACCAATAAGGCGGCACGCGAAATGCGCACGCGCGTCGCGGCTCTGTTAGGGACACCCATCGAGGGGTGGTGGCTCGGCACCTTCCATGCGCTGGCCGCGCGCATCCTGCGCCGCCACCCCGAACACGTCGGGTTGCGTGCCAACTTCACCATTCTGGATACGGACGACCAGCTACGGCTCATCAAGGAACTCATGCAGGCGGCGGCCGTGGACGCCAAGAAGTGGCCGGCCCGGCAAGTGCTCGGCGTGATCGAACGCTGGAAGGACCGGGGTCTGCTGCCCGAGCATCTGAAGACGGAGGACGGTGGCGGCATTGCCGGCGGTCGGATGGTGACACTGTATGATGCCTATCAGGAGCGCCTGCGTGCCTTGAATGCATGCGATTTTGGCGACCTGCTGTTGCACGGCCTGACGGTGTTCCAGCGCGATGCCGAGGTTCTGGCGCACTATCACCGGCGCTTTCGCTACATCATGGTCGACGAGTACCAGGACACCAATGTGGCCCAATACCTGTGGTTGCGCCTGTTGGCCCAGGGGCACCGCAACCTGTGCTGTGTCGGCGACGAGGACCAGTCCATCTATGGTTGGCGCGGCGCCGAGATCGGCAACATTCTGCGGTTTGAAGCCGATTTTCCCGGTGCAGCGGTGATCCGCCTGGAAGAGAACTATCGGTCCACCGGTCACATTCTTGGCGCTGCCTCCGGACTGATCGGCCATAACCAGGGCCGTTTGGGTAAAACCCTTTGGACGGCATCGGCCGATGGTGATCCGGTGCTGGTGCAGGGTCATTTGGATGCCGATGAGGAAGCCCGCTGGGTCGCCGAAGAGATCGAATCCCTTCAGCGCCGGGGCCAGGCGCTTGGGCAGATCGCCATTCTGGTCCGAGCCGGGTACCAGACCCGCGAGTTCGAGGACCGTTTTCTGACTATTGGTCTACCCTATCGGGTCATTGGCGGGCCGCGGTTCTACGAGCGGCTGGAGATCCGCGATGCCTTGGCCTATCTGCGGGTGATTGCCCAGCCAGACGACGACCTGGCTTTCGAGCGAATCGTCAATACGCCGAAGCGTGGTCTGGGCACGGCCGCTTTGAAGACGTTGCATGCGGTGGCACGGCAGGCCGCGGTTCCCCTGACCGAAGCGGCGGGCAGGTTGGTGGAGACCGATGAGCTGAAGCCGAAGGCGCGCGCAGCATTGCGGGCTTTGGTGCAGGATTTTGAGCGATGGCGCAGCCTGTCCGGCGCGGTGGCGCATACCGATCTGGCACGCCAGGTGCTGGATGAGTCCGGCTACACCCGGATGTGGCAGACCGACAAGTCGCCTGAGGCACCGGGGCGATTGGAAAACCTCAAGGAATTGATCAATGCCATGTCCGAATTCGATGGGCTGCTCGGGTTTCTCGAGCATGTCTCCTTGGTTATGGAGACCACGGAAGCGGCTCTGGGCGACATGGTTAGCTTGATGACCCTGCACAGCGCCAAAGGGCTGGAGTTCGAGGTTGTGTTTCTGCCGGGTTGGGAAGAAGGCCTGTTTCCCAACCTGCGAGCGCTGGAAGAGAATGGCATCGCGGCACTGGAGGAGGAACGCCGGCTCGCCTATGTCGGTTTGACCCGGGCTTGCCGGCGGGCGGTGATCTGCCATGCCGACCGTCGACGGGTGTATGGCAATTGGATCGACAGCGTGCCGTCGCGCTTTCTCGACGAGTTGCCGGCGGATCACACCACAGTCACGTCGGCATGCCCGTTTGCAGACACTCTGTCTACCGACGTGTCCGTGGCGCGTGCCGGGCTGATGCGAGGGGTGCACGAGGCTCGGGCTGCTTATGTCGGTCGAGCCGGCTCCGACACTCGACCCGGCCCGGCGGCGCGCCGGGTGCCGCCGGTGTTGGAGGGGACGGCCTATGAAGTGGTGCCGCGGCCGGCGCCGACCGTGCCATTTGAGATCGGTGCCCGTGTGTTCCATCGTAAATACGGCTATGGCACCGTCCACGGCATTGAAGCCGGCAAGCTGGACATCGCGTTTGATCATTCCGGTGACAAGAAGGTGATGGAGAGTTTCGTTGTCCCTGCTGATCAAGCCGAATGACCCCATTGACCAGATCGTTCCGGTACCCGTGCCGACGGTCGATGTCATGCGGACCAGTCGGTCAAGGCTTGCTCGATTGAAATGAACCGTAACGGTGTCCGGCTCGGAGGATTGCCGCCATCGAGCCGGAGGCCAAGCAGGGTTTGCACCAATGGCGGTGTTCTGGGATTTTCGGCTTCGAGGCGCACGACCTGGCCACGGGCAGCGATCTGTGGGTGGTCTGACAGTTCCGCCAGATCCAGCACGGCCTCCACACAGCAATCCACCGGTCCCAGCAACTCAAGCCAATGGCTGAGCGTGTGGTCCGCGAACAGCGTGGCGATCTCGTGGATGAGTGCTGTCTGCGGCAAAGGGTCGTTCTGCCGGTCAAGCCAGTCGGGACGGTCGACCGCCGTACAGAACTGCTGCCAGAACTTCGGTTCGATGGCGGCCAAGGCCACGAATCGACCATCGGCGGTGGCGTAGGAGCGATACCAGGCCGCGCCACCGGTCAACATGGTCATGCCACGCGCCGTTGGCTGCCCCCTCGCGGTGTGCGTCAAGCCGAGGCTCTGCCAACCGAGCATGGTTTCCATCATGCTGACATCCAGGCTGGCACCCCGGCCCGTGCGCTCCCGGCTGAACAAAGCGGCCGTCACGGCCATCGTTGCCAGGAGCGCACTGGCGTGGTCCGACATGGGCGGGCACGGCATGGCCGGTTCATCGGTCGTGCCCGTTAAGCCAATGGCGCCAGCAACCGCCATGTAGGTGAGATCATGGCCGGCCCGCAATCGGTATGGCCCGGTCTGACCCCATCCGGACAGGCCGACATGGATGAGGCGGGGGTTGACCTGTGCACGGACGTCGGCGCTCAGGCCGAGTCGGTCGAGTGTGCCGGGACGGAAACTCTCCACGAGGACGTCGGCAGCGGCGAGCAGTGTTCGCGCCTGCTCACGGCCGGCATCCGCCTTGAGGTCGAGTGTGACGATTCGCTTGCCGGCGTTGACCAGCTTATAGGCGGCGCACAGGCCGTCCTCATCGGGTGGGTCAAACTTTCGCATCGGATCGCCACCGGGTGGTTCGATCTTGAGCACCTGCGCGCCCAGATCGGCCAGGGTCTGGGCGGTGCACGGCCCGGGAATCCATTGGCTGAGATCAAGGACGCGGATGCCAGAAAGCAAGGCAAGAGTCATGGCGCGGATCCGGTTTCGGGCGGTGTTGTTGGTGCCGATTCTAGTTGGTCGAGCCAGTGCCGACAGGCTGCCACTTTGTCCCGGTTAGAACGCAGGCTCAGGCGTGGTTCTGGCAATTGCACCAGATGGGCCCCGACCTGGTGGGCGATCGCCGCGAGACGGGCCGCCGTTGCGGCTTGGCCGGTGAAATGGACGTGCTCAATACCGGCGCGCAAGGCAGCCATGACATCGCCCGGCCGGTCGGCACAATCGAGAATGCCGGTCGCCGGCACGCTCGGGTAGGCAGCCCGTGTGGTCGCCAGCAGCATGCGGAACCATGCCGGGCCGGTGTGCGCCGCGGCCGCCGGGGCGCTCACCAGGCAGATCGCGACTCCGCGTTCGGCTGCGACGCTGGCCGCCGCCAGAGCATCTGGCAGGTCGTGAACGACGGTGCACAGGGTGGGTGGAGTCGGTTCGGTCGGCAGTGGCGGGCCTCGGTTTCCATCGATCGAGCGGTCCTGACCCTGCCCAATGGCCCAGGTCCGTGCCACCATGGCACGGCCAGTTTTTTTGGGGGACGCTTGATGGACGTTCACGCTCTCTTGGCAGAGGCGGTCGACCGACACAAGGCTGGCCGCCTGTGCGAAGCCGAGACCGACTATCGCCGGGTGTTGCGGCTGGACCCTGGCCATGTGGAGGCCATGCATCTCCTTGGCGTGACATTGGCCCAGCGCGGCCGCGCGGCCGATGCGTTGCCTTGGTTGCAAAAGGCGGCCGGTTTGGCGCCCGACTCGGTGAGTACGCACTCCAACCTGGGTGCCGCATTGCGCCAGCTCGGGCGGTTGGAGGAGGCGGAAAGGCATCTACGCCGTGCTTTCGGTCTGCAGCCGGAATCGATCGACGTTGGTGTTAATCTGGCCGCAGTGTTGCATGACCGTAACGCACTGTGGCATGCATCGGAATATCTGAGCGCCGTTCTGCGCCGCAATCCGGATCATGTCCGAGCGCTGATCAACCTCGGCGCGGTCAGACGTGATCAGGGTCGACTGGAAGAAGCGGCCGACTTGTTCCTGCGCGCCGTGATCCGGGCGCCCCAGGCCGGTGAGGCCCATTTTGGCCTGGCGGTGACGCTTTTGGTCGGTGGTGATCTGGTCGCCGGTTGGCCGGAATTCGAATGGCGCTGGGCGCGGCCAGGTTTGGTGCGCCGGCGTTTTCGTGAACCGCGCTGGCGGGGTGAACCGTTGGTTGGCCGGACGTTGTTGCTCTACGCCGAACAAGGTCGCGGCGATACCATCCAATTCGTCCGTTTCGCGCGTCTGGCGCGGGCGGCGGGTGGGCGGATTGTCCTGCAATGCCAGCGGGAATTGTTGGACGTGATGGAGACCGTTGCTGGTGTCGATGCAGTCTATGAGGACGACGGTTCCACCCCTCCGTGCGATGTGCAATGTCCGTTGATGAGCCTTCCCGCGGTGTTCGGTCTCGACCTCGGGTCGGTCGGGGCACCCCTGCCGTACGTTTCGGCGGATCCGGTCCGACGAGCGCACTGGCGTGCGGTGTTGGGCTTGACCAACACCGACCTGGCGTGCGGTTTTCGCATCGGATTGGTTTGGGCCGGTACGCCAACACACCCAAACGATCGAAATCGCTCGATCCCACTGCCCGATTTGGCACCTTTGCTGGAGGTGCCAGGTCTCCGTTGGTTTAGCCTCCAGGTTGGCCCGAGTCGGGCCGCAGCCGTTGAGGCAGGGGGTGGCGGGCGACTCGAAGACATCGGTCACCGTCTTGGCAACTTTGCCGATACGGCTGCGGTTTTGGCCGACCTCGATCTCGTGGTGACCGTGGATACGGCCGTTGCTCACCTGGCCGGTGCGTTGCATCGACCGGCCTGGGTTCTGCTGCCCTATGCCCCGGATTGGCGCTGGCTGTTGGAGCGCTCGGACAGTCCCTGGTATCCGACGTTGCGCCTGTTTCGGCAGACGGCGCCGGGAGATTGGTCCCCTGTCGTGGCAGCGGTGGCTGATAGCCTTAAGACCTGGAAGCCGAGGGATGCAGGCGGTTCGGGCGGCGGCATGGATGAGGCCATGGTTCCAAGGCCGCTATCGGGATCACCAACCAGTCCGCAAGCCAACGCCCTATCAACGTCCAAAGGACCCGATTCTTTGTTTACTTTTTGAGTCGCAGAACCGGTCTTTACGCCCACCGGACAGGCTCTAATGCAGCACGCGGGGACCGTGGTCTTGTCCTGGCGCCTGTGCCGTGCGCATCGGATCCCGTCGAGTCACTGGTCCGGATTGGTGATGCACCATGCGCCATGTGCCGTCTTCCCGAACGAACGCATTGGTAGCGGCCAGCACGTTGCCCTCGATCACCTCTAGACAAACCACCAGGGCGTGCTCGCCGAACACCAGCGCGGTTGCGTCGCGGCAGTGCATACTCAGCGGTCCACCGCCGGCGAAAATGCCGCGCCAGCTCGCCATGACGGCATCGCGGTCGCCGAGTGGTAGCCAGCCCGGGTGGATGCAGGCGACCGGATGATGCTGCGCCCACAGCGCATTCATGGCCGCCAGATCGCTGGAGAAAAATGCTTTATAGAACTGGTGGTTAGCGGCGAGCACGGCGGTGGTCTGGTCTGGCGTCATGGCATGGTCCAGTGGGCTGGGGTGGGACGACGGGAGCAAAGCAAAAACGCTTGCGTTGATCAGAACAAGAACATAAAAGGTCTTTATAGTGAACAAATCAGGATGCCAGTGCGTCCGTTCTTGAAGGGGTTTGGGGGCAGACATGGCCGATTCAGACCTATCGGTGCCCGCATCCGCAGGGGGCGGTCAAGCCCAGCTATTTGAGACACCGGCAACACCCGGGCGGCGGCGCCGGCGTCGCAGTTCAAAACACGCGGCCGACGCGGCGAGCGCCGTCGCGCCGCAAACCCTGCTGCCGGGGGCCGGACCCCTGGCGCGGGTGCTCGCTTTCCATGCCATGCCCCTGTCGGCCCTGACCAATGTCGAGTTGACCGATCTGATCGCGGCTTTGCCCGACCGGAGCTTGGCCCATCTGTTGGAGGAAGCGGGTCGGGAATGGCGTCGCCGCGCCGACCCGGAACCGTCGACACGGCGCCGGCGCAAGTCCGCGGAGCCGAAGCCCGAACCCAGCCAAGTATTGGCCGAAGCAGCGCGGCGGACCGTGGTTTGCCTGACCGACGCGGAGGCGAGTGGTGTTTGACGCGCACCCACGAAATGCGGCGACCGTTCCGGTTCAGCGATCCTGGAGTGGCTCTGTCCGGCGGCGCTGCACCCAAATGGCGGTCAGGTCGTCGCGAAGGGGGCGGTCGACCTCGGCGAAGAAGAACTCAACCAGCGAGGTCAGCGGGGCGTCCGGTGTCTGGTTGGCCGCCGTGCGTACCAGCGAGATCACACCATCGTGGCCCAAGGGTCTGGAATGCCGGCCTGGACTCTCGACCAGGGCATCACTGTAAAGAAACAAATAGGCTCCGGGTGGGAAGGCCACCTCATGGTTCTTGTACACCGCACGCCTGGACATGCCGAGCAGAAAACCTGCAGAATCCAACAATGTCGGCTCGCCGTCAACACACAGGACCGGGTTGGGCGCACCAGCTCCCGCGTATCTCAGCCGATTGGTGGCGATGTCGAGGATGGCGTAGAAGGCGGTGGCGAACTGTCCGGTCGGAAGAACTTCCTTCAGTGCCAGATTGAGCGCCGACAGCCAGGCGCTGGGATCCTGGGCATCGGCCGGAATGCGTTCGATCAAGGTGTGCAGGCGGAAGGTGTTGATCGCCGCCGTGATGCCGTGGCCGGCGAAATCCACGATCAGGAAACCGACGCGGTGATCATCGAGTTCGAACACATTCCAGAAATCGCCACCGAGCTCCGAAGAGGTCTCGAAATGGGAGTCGAGAGAAAGGCAATAGCGGTCGGCGATGGTCTGGATGCGCCAGGATTCCGGCAACAACGACAACTGCATGGCCTGAGCGTGGCGCAGTTCCTTCTCCACACGGTCGCGGAACGCGTTCAGGTTGCTGAACAGCTTGCGCCGCTCCAACTGGTGGCGCACCCGCGCCATGCATTCACCGGGTTTGATCGGCTTGCTGATGAAATCGCTGCCGCCCGCTTCGAAACAGCTAACCTGTTCTTCATCACTGTCGAAGGCGGTCTGGAACAGGATCGGCAGTTCCGAGTGTCCGACCGATCGCCGTAACTGTCGGCACATCTCCAGGCCATCCATATTCGGCATGGCCACATCGAGGAGGATGAGATCGGGTCGGAAGGATTTGACCTTCTCTAGCCCGTCGATGCCATCGACAGCGAATTCGATCTTGGCGATCCCGTGGCGCCGGATCAGCAACGCCAAGGATTTCCGGTTGAAATCGTTGTCATCGACGATCAGCACACGGCTGTCGGTCAGCGACAGGCTCATGTTTCGGCCCTCGAGCCCAGGCACGGCCGACCACTGGCCATGGTGTCAGACCTTGAACCGGAGCGCAGTGCACCGTCCGCCGTCCAGCACACGGACTTCGGCAGCGAGTGCCCGCATCAAGGTGAACCCTCGGCCAGATCGAGCCATCTTACCTCGATTACCGGTCATGCGCTCAAAATCGAAGCCCGCGCCCTCGTCGGCGACCGCCACATCCAGACCGGACTCGCCCCAGGACACCAGCAGATCAAGGCGACGGCCGCTAAGGTCTGGATCCGCCAAGCGTGCATTGACCAGGCGGCTGAAGCGAAGGTAGCCGTCGTCACGATCTTTCAGGCCGCTATCGACGCCCAAATTGCCATGGATCAGCGCATTGGCAATCGCCTCCTGCAGGCACAGCTCCACGGCCGACCGGACATTGTCACGCAGCACCCCACGCCAGACCAAGGCATCACAAATGAGCACTGCACAATGCAGGCTGAAAGCGGTCCCCGTGCCCAAGGAGACAAAGAATCCGTCCGACGTGACGGGGATAGGGGACAGAGCCGCGGCGTTCTGTGGCGCCGCATCGGCCTCGACGATGAAGGTGAGGGGTTTCGCGAGGAGTTCGCCGAGTGCATCCCGATTGACGTCAGCAATGAAAGCCGCCTGACGAGTTGCCGTGGACGCGCGAAGGTCGAACACCGAAGGGTCACGCACACCGAATCTTTCGATGAGCCGCGCCCTCACCTCCGATCGGTCCGGGTCCGGTGTGACCGGTATTATCTGCGTCTTGATGCCGGACCCTTTCCTAGCTAGCCCTCGATGGCGACGATCTCACCGATCTTGGCAAGGTCGATCGATCGCTTGACGTCGTCGCGTGGCCCTCGGACCACCATACTGATGTTCTTTTGCTCTGCTTCTTCCTGCAAGATCAAGATCATGCCGAGACCAGCAGAATCGATGAAGTCGAGACGCGAGACATCAACCACAAAACGACGGGCCTTGGGTGTTTCCAGCAAGGCTACGATGTCGCGCAACCGGTCATGATCGGTGAATTCGAGCCGACCACTGAGGTGGGCCTCGATGGCATCTCCGGTTTGGCGCGTCTGAAACTCCATGTCCACCTCTCTTGGACGGGCGCCGCCTGTCTTAGGCGACTGAAAGCCGCAACATGGCACGACCCCGCAATCCCAGCCCAATCAAAACGCGGGCGAGGGAGTACTTCGGCGCGAATTGGCGTTACTTTAGCCGATCAAATGTTGTGCCTCAAGACTGCTCGACTGGGTCGTTCGACAGGACCGCTTCCATGCGCGCGGACCCGTCGGCGGTCCAGGCGATACAAACCAAAGATCGGCTCCGCGCACCCGGGTATGCCCTTTGCGCAAAGGAGCAAGCGGCCGGAAATCGGGCCGGCACCCGACGTCTCCGATGGCGCGGACCGTGCGGCAAGGCACCCGGGCGAAGCAACAGCGAACCTGGCTCTCGGGGCCATGACGGTGGCTGGCATCGCGGATGTGTCTTTCAGTCGTCTGCCCTGAAAGTCGTCTGCCCTGAAACTCGTATCCTGGTGCCCTTGTATGATGCCCATGGGGCGGGAGCCGACCCCATGGGCATCACTCTAGAATCAAGGGCTTGGGGGAATAGTCAATAGGTTAGTGTGCCGACTTGGACGAATCGGCAAGGTCCGATAAGTCGGGCCCATGAGAGCCGTTTCAGACCGTGTCGGTCCGCGGATGACGCTCGAGCCGTTCCATGTTCAGCATATCAGTGTCGCTGATTAAACCGGACTACGCATGGCTCGCTTTGGAGTGGTGTTTCGTCCGACCATGGCGGGGCGCCCAGGAGTGCGTGTTGAAGAGGAGTGTTGGAGATGTTGGACGTTCGTGTGAGCGACATGCACACCGCACGACGGGATCTGTATGGCTGGGCCACCCACATCATCAGCCTGTTGGACCCGGAGGTTGAAG
Source organism: Azospirillaceae bacterium (assembly GCA_028281465.1). GTDB lineage: Bacteria > Pseudomonadota > Alphaproteobacteria > Azospirillales > Azospirillaceae > JANQJV01. The sequence goes on from JANQJV010000004.1 coordinate 14,459, forward strand.
CGGATTGGCAGCGCCAGCCGACGGCCGCGCACCTGGTGCTGGGGTTCGACGACGTGGAACGGGACGAAGTCGGTGCCGTTGCGCCGCAGAGGACGCACTTACACGATATCTTGGCTTTCGCCGCTTCGATTGGTGCCGACGCTCGCTGCCTCGTCCATTGTCATGCCGGCATCTCGCGCAGCACCGCCGCGGCGATCGCCATTCTCATCGGTCGCGGTGTCGAACCGAAAGTTGCTTTCGAACAGATCCGCGTCCACCGCTCCCCGTTGTTCTGGCCCAACCAACGACTGGTTGACCACACCGATCGGCATTTCGAACTGGGCGGAACCTACGCGCGCCATGTGGTGGCCTGGAAGGTCGCGCAGCGGTCGGCGCTTCAAGCCGAGCCCGGCGAAACCGCGACCGTTTTCCTCAGCCGCCTTGCGGCCATGGAGGTGGCACCGGAAGATTGGTGACCGTAGACCTGCCACGGCATCGAATTCGATCATCCGTGCCGTCGTGACGCAGACAAATACGGCAGAGTCTGTTAAAGGCCATTGGGCGGATTGGCCCGGCCGGACCGGAGTGTGCTGCCACGAGCGTCTGCACCCCCGTGTGGCCGAGTCTGATCCCAGTGTGGACATATCTATTCGCGTATCGCTTCAAGATCGACATAATTTTACCTGGCGAGCCGGCATGGGCGCTCTGGATTGGATGAAGCCGTATGTGGCAGAGGATACCCACGGTTTGGGCGAAATTCCTGAGTATACTGATTCCCATATTGATCCTTTGTACGATTGCGTTTACCATCGTCTTCTTCTTCACCAAGTATGCGGCGCTTCGGCATGAATTGTCGGTCGAGGTCACCGACATTGCGCGTATCAACGCGAGTGGATTGGCCGACAGCCTTTGGTCGTTTGATGTTCCGAACACGCAGAACATTATTCAAGCCATTGCGATCCACAGCGACATCCGATGCATTGAGGTCTCCGACGACCTTGCCGGGACACGCTATATCTGGCCCGCTAGCGGATGCGATGGGTTCGCCGAGCTAAGTTCCGTCACCGAGCAGATCACTATCGATGGCCGAGATCTCGGATCCATAAGTGTATCTTATGACTACGGCTCTGTTGGATCGAGAATCGCAAATGAAGTCATCATTATTTTTGGTTTGTTGCTTTTCCTTCTCATCGGGACAATTGGTGCGGCGCTGATCGCCCATCGCGTGACCATCGGTGTGCCGCTGAGTCGCCTGATCGAGTCGATCAGGCGCGCGGAGACGGCGGAGACGCGTACACCGGTCGACTGGTTCTCTGCGGATGAGCTGGGCCGCGTGATCGCGGCCTATAACCGCCTGCTCGAACAGTTGAGCCACGAGGAGCAGGCACTGCGGCGTGCGGAGTCACGCCTTCGCATGGCCATCGCGGCGACCCGGTCGTCGGTCTGGGACGAGGACCTGATTACTGGCGACCTATGGTGGTCGCCCGAGTTCCCGGCGTTGCTCGGGTCTTCGGCGTCCGATCTTAGCATGTCGCGCTCTGCGTGGGAATCCCTGGTGCATCCGGATGATCTTGCGGCGGTTCTGGACGACGCGCAGCAACACATCGATGGCACGACCAGTGGCATCCACATCACCTATCGGATGCGCTGCCAAAGCGGCGACTGGCTCTGGGTCGAAGATCGCGCCACGGCGGTGCGAGATCGGGTCGGCCGCGCCGTCCGGATCACCGGCATCCGCGCCGATGTCAACGAACGGGTGCGCGCCGAACAGGCTCTGGCGCACGAGCGGGCTTTGTTGCAGGCCACCCTGGAAAACGTCGACCAGGGCATTGCCATGTTCGATCATGCGCTGCATCTGGTTTTGTTCAATCGACGGGCAGCCGAACTCCTGGGCGTGCCGGCGGAATTCCTCGACCGGCAGCCCAAATATCTGGATATCCTCGAATATCAAAAGCGACACAATGAGTTCGTCGACTACGACGATGATGATCCGAGTGGCCATATTCCGTATTGGGGTACCATCCCTAATCAGCCGGCCACCTACAAACGCCGGCGACCCGACGGCACTGTGCTGGAGATTCGCAGCAATCCAATGTTCGAGGGCGGCTATGTGTGTACCTACACCGACGTCACCGCCGAGGCGCGTTCGGCTGAGGAGATTTTCCTGGCCATGCAGGAAACGGAGCGCGCCCTGGATGAACTTAAGGAAACGCAGGCCAGCCTGGTGCAGGCCGAGAAGATGAGTTCTTTAGCACTGCTCGTCGCCGGCATCGCACACGAAATCAACACACCGGTCGGCATTGCTTTTAGTTGTGCCAGCCATCTCGGCAATCGCACCCGGCAAATAGCCGGGGCATTTGAGCGCGGTGGCATGAAGAAATCGGATCTGCGTGGCTACATTGAGGTCGCACAGGAATCCAGCCGCCTGATGATGACCAATCTGACGCGCGCGTCGGAGTTGATTCAGAGCTTCAAGCAGGTCGCCGTCGATCAGACCAGCCAAGAACGGCGGCAGTTCTTGCTGCACAACTATCTTGACGAAGTCATCACGAGCTTGCGCCCGCGCTTGAAGAACGTGCCACAGCACGTGCTCGTCGATTGTCCAGAAAGCATCGTCGTCAACACCTATCCGGGCGCCCTATCGCAAATCCTCACCAATCTGGTGATGAACGCCCTGGTGCATGCCTTCGAAGACGGCGAAGCTGGTACTATCTCCATAGACGTCGGCGTGTTCGAAAATAGCGACGTGCGGCTCGAATTTGCCGATGATGGCAAGGGCATCCCACCCTATCATCTGGGTAAGGTCTTTGAGCCGTTCTTCACCACACGCCGGGGCGCCGGGGGAAGCGGCCTGGGGTTGCACATCGTGTTCAACCTGGTGACACAATCGTTAGGAGGTCGCATCACTGTGGACAGCGCGCTCGGTGTCGGTACGACCTTCCACTTGCGGTTTCCGCGCGAGGCACCGACGCGAACCGAACCGCCAACCGTTTCTCAAGCCGCCAAGGGAGCGGCCTAGCCCATGGGGGTGCCGATTACGGACAGTTTCGTTGCGGATGACGACGACATCCTGTTTGCCGAGGAGGCGGAAGATCGGGGCGACGGGCAAACACCGTGGATAGTGCTCATCATCGACGATGAGCCGGATGTGCACGTCATGACCGAATTGCTTCTGGCCGATGTCCAGTACCGCGGTCGTCCGATGCGATTTCTCAACGCCTATTCTGCCCGCGAGGCGCGCGCGATCCTTGAGAATCGAGACGATATTGCGGTGGCCTTGTTGGACGTGGTGATGGAAGACGATCACGCCGGCCTTTGTCTGGCCCAGGTGATCCGGGAAGAGATCGGCAATCGGGAGCTGCGCATCATCCTGCGCACGGGTCAGCCCGGTCTGGCACCGCAACGCGAGGTCATTGTCGACTACGACATCAACGACTACCGGTCCAAGGCCGAACTGACTGCCGACAACCTGTTCATCACCATTGTCTCGGCGTTGCGCTCCTACGAGCAAATTACCGAGATTGAGGCCAAGGTGGCCGAACGCACGGCCGAGTTGTCGGCCAGCCACCGGCGGTTGGAGCATATTCTGCAGAGCAGTCCGGTTGGCGTTGGGGCGCTGCAGGACGATGGTGTGCTGGTATTCGCCAATGAGCGCCTGAGTAGCATGATGGGGGTGCCGACCGAGCGGCTGATCGGGGCATCGGCCGAAGACCTGTTCGAAGACCCTGAGGCGGGCCAGCAGCACCTGGAGGCGATCCGGAACCGCCGGCAGATTCGGGATTCCGAGGTCAGGATGCGGCGCGCCGACGGGTCGGCATTCTGGGCGTTGATCGCTGGCGACCCGACCAAGATCGCCGGCACAACGACCCATCTGAACTGGATATACGACATCGAGCGGCGCAAACGCTCGGAAGCGGAACTGAACGCAGCCAAGGAACAGGCAGAACAGGCGACGCAGGCCAAATCGGCGTTTCTGGCCACCATGAGCCACGAAATCCGCACACCTATGAACGGTGTGCTCGGAATGCTGGACATGCTGGAACGCACGCCGTTGTCCACCGATCAGACCGAGACGGTTGCGACGATTCGGGAATCGGCGTCTTTGCTCCTGCGAATCATCGACGATATTCTGGATTTCTCGAAGATCGAGGCGGGACGGTTGGCGTTGGAGTGCGTGCCGCTGTCGCTGGAGGCCACCGTGGAAAGTGTGGCACGCACCTTGTTGCCGACTGCCCAGCGCAAGGGTCTGGAGTTTGCCACGTTCGTCGATCCGTCCCTGCCGCGCGTGGTCATGGGGGATCCGGTCCGCCTGCGGCAGATTCTATTCAACCTAGCCGGCAATGCGATCAAATTCACCGAAACCGGAAGTGTGGTCATCCGGGCCGACCGGGTCGCGGCTGGTGACGGGGCGGCACGGCCGTTGGTAAGGTTCCGCGTCGTTGACACCGGGATCGGGATTTCGGAGGAAGGGCAGGCGAGCCTGTTCCAGGCCTATTCCCAGGTGGAGCGTTCGACCACGCGGCACTACGGTGGCACCGGGCTTGGGCTGTCGATCTGTAGGCGGCTCACGGCCATGATGGGGGGCGACATTGGTGTGGCCAGCGCCGTCGGCCAGGGCTCCAGTTTCTGGGTGGTATTGCCGCTTGAGCATTGCCGTGATGGCACCAGCGAAACCGAAGCGGCGACTCTCAGCGGTCTTCGCGTCGCGGTCGGCATCGACTATGTGAATACCGCCGACTACGTGGTGGCCTATCTGCACGCATCGGGAGCCGAGACCGTGTCGGCGACGACCGGCCTTGCCTTGCGGGACCAGATCACCCAGGTCCGTGCGGCCGGTGGCGGCATCGACGTGGCCGTGTTTGACGAGGCGTTCTATCGATGCTCGGCAGGTGTGCTTCAAGACGCCTTGCGGGATGACGGCACGGGCCAGCCGGTTCCCATCGTCCTGCTCACCGACCGGGCCGAACAACACGAAAAGTCGACACGATCGTTGACGGTCGCCAGGCCAGTCCGGCGCAGCGCCCTATTGCGCGCGGTTGCCGTGGCCACCGCGCGCCAGGCGGCACCGGCCCGAGTGATCCCGGCACCCCGGCCGATCACCTCCGTGCCGGTGGCCGGCTGCGACGGGGAGATGCCCCTCGTCTTGGTGGCGGAAGACAACGCGACCAACCGCAAAGTTATCGGTATGCAGCTCACGATGCTGGGATATGCGGCGGATATGGCTGGCAATGGCCGGGAAGCCCTGGAGCGTCTCGATGACCGGCCCTACGAGGCGCTGTTGACCGATTGCAACATGCCGGAGATGGATGGATTCGAACTCGCCAAAGTCATCCGTGACCGGGAAGGGGGCAGTGCTCACCGTCGGTTGCCGATCATCGCCATCACGGCCAATGCCTTCGAGGGCGAGGCCGAGCGATTTCAGGCGGCCGGTATGGACGATTACCTGACTAAGCCGCTGGACATCAATAAGCTGGGGGCGCTGTTGGCCCATTGGCTGCCGACGCCTGCTGCGCAGACCGCCATGGCATCCGTCGACGGTAAATCGGCGGCATCCGATGCACCGACCGCGGAGGCAACCGGCGGAGCGTCGGACGAGACTCCCCGGCCAAACGCCGGTGGACCGCAAGCCGTTGATCTCCGGTCGATGTCACAGCTCTGCGGCGATGACTCCGATTTAGTCCGCGAGATGTTGCTCGACTTCGTCAGCGTGAGCCGTGAGGTGCTACGCAGTCTGGAGACCGCGCTGGCCTTGGAAGATGCCGCCGGCGTGAAGGCAGGGGCGCACAACCTCAAGGGGTCCTCGCGCACCGCCGGCGCGAATCCGCTCGCTGATGCGTGTCGGCAGCTAGAGCTGGCGGCTCAGGCGGCCGACTGGCCGGTTATCAACGCGTGTGCCGCCGAGGTGAGCCGGCAGTTCGATCTGGTTGTCGACCATGTGGGCGACTTGTGAGGTCGGACCCGGCCGCTGTCATCGCCTATGCATTGGAGATCGGTTCGCATGAAGGGGGTTCTGGCCGGCATGCTGGTCGTCGCGGGTTTGAGTGGCTTTTTCAGTCACATCCATGCCCGCTACGGCACGTTGGTGCCTTGTGCGGCGGCTCATCGGGCGTTGGTGGTGGCTGTGGCAACGTCTCTCCGTGCCGATTTGGTCGAGAGCGTGGGCGATTCTGTAGCGGTGCCCTTGGCAGATGCGGTGCTGCAACCGCTGACGGTGCCCCTGGTGGAACGCCGGGTCGAGCATCTGTTGGCCGAGGCGTCATCATGGGAGTGCTCGACGATCGTCGCTGAGCTCGATTTCTGGGATGCTGACCGCTTGATCCGCGCGGTGCGCTCGCTCACGGTGCCGTTCTAAGGCATTATTGGAGCGCGAGTGCTGCCTTGGGGCTCGCTTGCTCCCATCTTTCCGGCCGTATGCTCCCAGATCGGTAGTTCCAATGACCATGCTTCTAAGCGTCCGTGACTTGTCCGTGACGTTCCAGACGCCATCCGGACCGGTGCAGGCGGTGCGCGGTGTTTCGTTCGATGTCGATGCCGGCGAAACCGTGGCGCTCGTGGGTGAGTCCGGTTCTGGCAAATCGGTCACGGCGCTTTCCGTGTTGCAACTGCTGCCGTATCCCATGGCGAGTCATCCCTCTGGCAGCATCCAGTTCAAGGACACCGAATTGGTCGGTGCCGTCCCGGCCACCCTGCGCGCGGTTCGTGGCGACCGGATCGCCATGATCTTCCAAGAACCGATGACATCGCTCAACCCGCTGCACAGCATCGAACGGCAGGTCAGCGAGACCTTGTTCCTGCACAAGGGTCTCACGACGGCCGCCGCGCGTCGGCGCGTCCTCGACCTTCTGCGTCTGGTCGGCTTGCCTGAGGCGGAGCGTCGTTTGGGGGCCTTTCCGCATGAGCTGTCGGGCGGCCAGCGACAGCGCGTGATGATTGCCATGGCCCTGGCCAACGAACCTGATCTGCTGATCGCCGATGAACCGACAACGGCCCTGGACGTCACCATTCAGGCGCAGATTCTGGAATTGCTGCGAGACCTGCAACGCCGTTTCGGGATGGCGTTGCTGTTGATCACCCATGATCTCGGTGTCGTCCGCAAGATGGCGCGCCGGGTCTGCGTCATGAATCAAGGCGAGATCGTCGAACAGGCCAGTGCAGTCCGACTGTTCGACCGGCCAGAGCATCCGTACACACGCCGGCTGCTAAACGCGCACCCGAAAGGCGACCCGCTTGGCAACGATCCAACAGCGCCGGTGGTGGCCTCAGCGCAGAGCCTGAAGGTGTATTTCCCGATCAAGAAAGGGGTGTTGCGCCGCACCGTCGACCATGTGCGGGCGGTCGATGGCGTGACCGTCACGGTTCGTGCCGGTCAGACTGTCGGGGTGGTCGGCGAGTCCGGATCGGGCAAAACGACCTTGGGCCTTGCCATGCTCCGTCTGACGGAAAGTAGCGGTGCCATTGTGTTCGACGATCGGCGGATCGATGGGTTGCAGGTCCGGGCGATGCGGCCGTTGCGGCGGCAGATGCAGGTGGTGTTCCAAGACCCATACGGCTCGCTCAGTCCTCGCCTGTCGGTGCGCGAGATCATCGAGGAAGGGTTGCGTATCCATCGGATCGGCGCCACCGACGCTGAGCGTGCCAGCTTGGTGGCCCAGGCGCTGGAAGAAGTCGGTCTGGACTCGACGTTCGGCGACCGCTACCCGCACGAGTTCTCCGGTGGCCAGCGCCAACGCATCGCCATTGCCAGAGCCATGGTGCTGAAGCCGCGCTTCGTGGTGCTGGACGAGCCGACCTCGGCCCTGGACATGTCCGTGCAAGCCCAGATCGTGGACCTGTTGCGCGACCTACAGGTTCGTCACAGTCTTGCTTATCTGTTCATCAGCCACGATCTGCGCGTTGTCCGGGCCCTGTCCAGCGATGTGGTTGTCATGAAGGATGGCCAGGTGGTGGAGCAGGGGCCAAGCGAGCGCATCTTCCGTAGTCCGCAGCAGCCCTATACCCGTGCGTTGCTGGCGGCGGCGCTCAATCTGGAGACAACGGCCGGCGATGCTGTGCGCACCTGAGGATTTAGGCCTCATTAACCATCCCGGTGCGCAATGGGTAGGCTTATCGAAGGCCAGTCCAACGGCGTCTCGGATCTCGGGTGCTCGTTCGACACGGGAAATGTCACCATGCGTGGTTTGTGTGTCATGATTGTGGGCGCCGCCCTTCTTGGCGGCTGCACGGAAGTTCCCGTACCCGCCGGGATGGCTGCCGGGCTGGGCGTCTTGGCCTTTCAATCGACCAAGAAGCTGCCGCCGATCGACCATCTCGCTACGGCGATCGTCGGCCGAGACTGCAGCGTCATCCATTTCGAGCAGACCGGCGATTACTGTCCCAAGATCTCCGAGGTCGATCGGTCCAACGTGTATTGTTATCGCACCTTGGGCGGTGTCGATTGCCACGAGTTGCCGGACCCGTACCGCAACGGCAACCGCGCTCTGGGCAGCCCGCCGCCGAACCGCGTGGAAACTGGGCGGATGGCGGACTTCTGACGCCGGGGCTCCGTCCGACTCAGGCGAGCAGCGCGGCCAGCACGGCGTTGAGACGTTGTCGGCCAGCCGGCGTGGCCCGAAGGTGGGTGGTGGTGTGGTCCAGGAAGCCGCCGGCACGGAGACGGCCCAGCGCGCGGATATTGATCAGGCGGTCAAGGGGCTGATTCGCTTCGGCGGTTAGTCGGTCCAGCGCGACGCCCTCGCGCAGGCGCAGGCCCATCATCAAGGCCTCCGATGCCCTATCGGCCGGGTCGACGATCCGCGGCGAGTCCGCACCACTTCCGGTGCGCTCGACGCGTTCTAGCCAGACCTCCGGAGCCCGGTGGGTGCGGGTCGCCAGCTTGTGCCCGTCCACCGTCAGCCGGCCATGGGCGCCCGGTCCGATTCCCGCGTAGTCTTGGTAGCGCCAGTACACCAGGTTGTGTTGGCACTCCTGACCGGGCGTGGCATGATTGGAGATTTCATAGGCTGGCATGCCCGCGCGATCGAGGAGTGCTTGCGTGGTCTCGAAGAGGGCGGCGGCCGTGTCCTCGTCGGGCAGGGTCAGGTCACCGCGTTGGGCGGGGGCATGGAAGGCCGTCCCGGGCTCGATAGTGAGTTGGTAGACTGACAGGTGACCACTCGCCAGGGCCATCGCTTGGGTTAGTTCCTTTGTCCAGGCGGCGACCGTCTGGCCCGGCCGGGCATAGATCAGATCGAACGAGACGCGGTCGAAGCGGCGCTGGGCCTCCAACACGGCATTGCGGGCATCGCTGGCGCCGTGCGTCCGACCAAGGAAACGCAACGCCGCATCGTCCAGGGCTTGCACGCCGATGGAAACACGGTTCACACCGGCCAGCCGAAAGGCTTGGAAAGCTGACGCTTCCGCGCTGGTCGGATTGGCCTCCAGGGTGACCTCAATCCCTGGTGCCGGGGTCCAATGCTGGACGGCGCGGTCGAGCACGGTGGCCACGGTGCCCGGTGCCATCAACGACGGGGTCCCGCCGCCGAAGAACACCGAGGTCAGGGGGCGCTTTGGCACGCGTTCGACCACCGCGTCGAGTTCGCGTTGAAGCGCACCGGCCCAACGGTCCTGGTCGATGCACGCGCGCACATGGCTGTTGAAATCGCAGTAGGGGCATTTGGCACGGCAGAACGGCCAGTGCACGTAGAGGCCGAAGCCGTCGCTGCAGGTCGGTTTGGCGGTGAGATCGGGGGCCACTCACGCGTCTCCACGGTCGGTGGGGTCAGGTCCGAGGCGGCACCGTGCCGCCGCGAGGGCCGCTTGCCGATCGTCCGGAAAGCCGGCATCGGCCCACCAAAGCCGCAGATCGGTCAACACACGCCCAAGCTCTGGTCCGGGTGGCATGCCCAGGTCTTGCAGATCGGATCCGGTCAAGGGAAACTGTATGTTTGGCCAGGCCTCAAGGACGGCAAGCAGTGGGGTCATTGCTCCCGGGGTCCAGTCCGGCCGGGTGGCCGCAACACCGACCAGGATGTGATCGATGGTCGCGCCAATGTCGTCCCACTGCACTAGGGCGCGGCGCAACGCGCCGGGTGTGAGCGGTGGTGACTCTTGTTGCCCGAGGGCGACCAAACGGGTGCGTTCGGCTTTGGACAGGCGTAGTCGCTCCGCAACGCCCCACGCCGTTTCGGCATTGCCATCGAGCAGAGCCGCGAGGCGGCGGATCGGAGTCGGGCGCAGCAGCGGCCCCACCGGAGGTGATATGTGCAGGGCCTGGAGCGTTGTTTCCAGACTGATCAATCGTTGCAATACGTCGCATCGCCGCGCCTGGTCGAGCACATGCGCCACGATGCCGCGCGCCATCATGAAGGCCCAAGTCTCGGCGGCTCGGTCGGCGAGCACGAGTTTGAACACCTCCTGTCGGATGCGTTCGCCCGATAGGGTGCGGCACAAGGGTGCAAGGGCGGCACAGGCGGCCAACGCTTCGGGCTCCGGCGCACCGCATCCATACCGGGCATGGAAGCGGAAGAAGCGCATGATACGCAAGACATCTTCCCGAATACGCTGTTCCGGTTCGCCAACGAACCGCACACGCCCCAACCGGGCATCCGTTGCGCCATCGAACCAATCCCAAAGTCGGCCGGTCGTGTCGCAGAACATGGCATTCATGGTGAAATCGCGTCGAGCCGCGTCCTCCTGCCAGTCGGATGTGAACGCAACCTGGGCGTGCCGGCCGTCGGTGCGCACGTCACGGCGCAGAGTGGTGATCTCGAATGAGGCGCCGGACGCCACGGCGGTGACCGTGCCGTGGGAAACACCGGTCGGCACGGCACGCAGACCAGCCTGCTCGAGCCGGCGGCTGACCTCGGCCGGCATCAACGGTGTGGCAATATCGATGTCGGTAACCGGTCGGGTCAGCAGCGCATCGCGCACGCAGCCGCCGACGAAGCGCGGCCCGTCGGCGGTCGCAAGTGCGTCGAGCACCGCCACCGTGGCCGGCGTCGCCATCCACGGCTGTGAAGCGATCCGTGGTACACCGATCAATCGGTGGAGACCGGTGGTGCGGTCGTCGTGCCCGGCACCAAGCGACCGTCGATCAACCGGGCAGGTTCGTAGACGCCACTGATTTCATGGCCGCCAAGCAAGGCCAAGGCCACCAGCACCACGGCCAGAAGGGCTGCGCCCGCGGCTGCGAGCGACACCCACGGCACATCGATCCACCACGGTGGTGGTGCGGCCGTGCCGCTCGCCAACGCGCGGCGCCATTCCAGATAGCTATAGGTGAAATATAACAACGTCGGCAGCGCGAGCGGCAGCGCGATGGTCAGCAGCTTCTTCAGCATGATGGACGCAGCACCTCCTGCAGGTTGACCAGCATGCCGGCCGTAGCCCCCCAGATGTAGCGCTTTTCGAACGGAAATGCATAGAACGACCGCACTTTGCCGTGGAAATCGCGCGAGTGACGGCGCGGATTGGCGGGGTCGAGGATGAAAGCCAGAGGCACCTCAAAGGCTTCGGCCACCTCTGTCGGGTCCAGCAGCAACTCGAAGGGTGGGTGCACCACGCCAACAATCGGGGTCACGCGAAATCCGGTCCGCGTCACGTAGGTATCCAAACGTCCGATCAGGTCGACATGATCGCGTCCGAGCCCGATCTCCTCTTCGGTTTCGCGCAGGGCGGCGTTCTCCGGACCGTCGTCCTCTGGCTCGAGCCGGCCACCGGGGAAACAGATCTGCCCCGCGTGACAGGCCAAATTGGCCGTGCGCTGGGTGAAGATGAGCGTGATGCCGTCCGGCCGGTCAACCAGGGGAACCAGAACGGCAGCGTCGCGCAGCTTTGCTGGCGGTGTCTGGTCCGGATTCAGATCATGGTCGCCGCGCACGCGGTCGGCGGCCGGGCGTCGTGTCGCCAACCGCCGTTTCATGGCTTTCTCGGCACGCATTACGAAAGGCCACCCAGTGGAAAAAACTGCTGCTTGCTCCATACCCCAACAATCTCCTCCCCGTGTTCATTCGGCTGCGGTATGCCGCGCTCGATGAGTTCGTAGTAGACCGGACGCGTCAAACGCGCCTCCAATCGGTATCGTACCAAGATGTAGGGACGCGGGGTGCCAGTGCGAGGGTCGATTGCGATGCGCAGCGGGTGATCCGGTCCCGCCGTCACCCAGTCGTCAACATTGGTTCGGAATGTCAGTATAGAATTGGTCAGTGGGCCGTCCGCAACCAGCTCGACAGCGACAAATGGTACATCGGCGACCTGAACCCGGCCGTATTCCGCGGGTGTGACCAGCCACGTCGCGCCATCGGCGCCAGACACGAGATGGCGTGCGAACAGGCGCACCAAGGCCGGGCGAAGAATAGGCCGACCATTGTGGTGCCAGCCACCGTCGGCATCGATCGACAAGCCGGTCTCGACCGGACGGCGTCGACCTGCATGGGCAGGGTCGAAGCGCCGCCCCACATCCGGTCCGGTGGCGGCTAAGGTTGACCCGCCGGGAGGTTGAGACGACATTGATGCCTTCAGCCGGAGCGCGCAAACAGCCGCGATGGACCCGACTACGGAGACCCTCGTGACCGCAACCGAAAGCCCTCTATCCTTCCTGAGTGTCGAAAATAAGGACGGTGCGGACTCCGCCATCGCCGAAATCGAACACCTGACGGATCAGGTTACGACGGTTCGGGACCGGATCGGTCAGGTCATCTTTGGCCAGCAAGCCGTGGTCGACCAAACCCTGATCAGCCTGCTCGCCGGCGGTCATATTCTGCTCATTGGCGTGCCCGGTCTGGGCAAGACCCGGTTGGTGGAAACCCTGGGCCGGGTGCTCGGCCTGGAGGAGAAGCGCATCCAATGCACGCCGGACTTGATGCCGGCCGACATCCTTGGCTCTGAGGTGCTGGAGGAAAGTGCGAGCGGACAACGGTCGTTCCGCTTCATCAAGGGCCCCATCTTTTGCCAGTTGTTGATGGCGGACGAGATCAACCGGGCCAGCCCGCGCACACAGTCGGCGCTGCTGCAGGGCATGCAGGAGTACCGCGTGTCGGTCGCCGGTCACTATCACTTGCTGCAACGGCCATTCCACGTTCTGGCGACGCAAAACCCGTTGGAGCACGAGGGCACCTATCCGTTGCCAGAGGCACAGCTCGATCGCTTTTTGATGCAGATCGATGTGACCTACCCGGATCTGGAGGCGGAACGGCGCATGCTGTTGGCCACAACAGGGATTGAGACTCCGTCGATTGGTGCCGCGCTGTCCGCCTCCGAGTTGCTGGCGGCGCAGCGGCTGGTGCGGCGCGTACCGGTGGGCGAGTCGGTTGTGGATGGAATCCTCGCCCTGGTCCGTGCTGGCCGACCGGAAACGAGCGACGTGGCCGAGGTGCGCAAGCATGTCGCCTGGGGCCCCGGTCCCCGTTCATCCCAGGCCCTCATGCTGACATGCAGGGCGCGCGCCTTGCTCGAGGGTCGGTTGTCGCCGTCGCTGGATGATGTGGTCGCCTTGGCCAAACCGGTTTTGCGGCACCGCATGGCGCTCAGTTTCTCTGCCCGTGCGGATGGCATCACGCTCGATCAAATCATCGACCGACTGTGTACGCCCCTGGCATGATAAACCCTTTTGCCTCGACGGTGGCCACGGACGAAACCGGTGGCCGTGGTTTCCGTCATCGCGCCGAAGCTCTGGCGGCGGTATTGCCACCGCTCTTGGTCGAGGCTCAACAGGTGGCGGCCACGGTGGCGCAAGGCGTGCACGGTCGACGCCGGGTTGGCACCGGCGAGACCTTCTGGCAGTTCCGCCGCTATCACCCCGGTGACCCGGTGCAGCGGATCGACTGGCGGCGTAGCGCCAAGGCGGATGGCTTCTTCGTGCGCGAGCTGGAATGGGAAGCGGCCCAGAGTGTCTGGCTGTGGTGCGATGCCTCGGCGTCGATGCATTACCGGTCGGCGCCGGATTGGCCTGAGAAGTGGTATCGCTCGGCCCTCTTGGCCTTGGCCCTGGCGGTGCTCTTGGTACGCGGACAAGAGCGCGTGGCCCTGCTCGGAGATGTCCGTCCGCCGTCCACCGGCCGATTGGCACTCGATGCGTTGGCGCGACGCCTGCTGGACCAGGGTGAGCCGGGGACCGGAGCGAATCTACCGCCTCGGGTCGAGACGCCGCGGCGAGCGACGGTGGTCCTGATCGGAGACTTTCTCTCGCCGTTGGAACCGCTCAAGGCAGTGCTCGACGGTCTGGCTGCCCGTTCCGTCAGGGGCCATATGCTGCAGGTGCTCGACCCGTGTGAAGAGGATCTGCCGTTCGCCGGCCGGGTGCGTTTCCAGGGGCTCGAGGGCGAGAATGATCTGCTGTTGCCCCGTGTTGACGGTCTTCAGGACGCTTACCGTGAGCGTCTGGTTCAGCACCGTGGAGCCTTGACGGCCATGGCGCAGAGTTTGGGCTGGCAATTCTCGCACCATTCGACGCGGCAGCCGGCGGCACGGGCTCTTTTGTCGTTATATTCCGGGCTGGCCACTGGTCCACAGACCATGCCTGCGGCGTCGACTCAGACCGATGCCAGTGGGGCGGGGTGAGGGAGGCCGGCCCATGGTGTCGTTCGGTCCGCTTGCGTTTGCCGTGCCGTGGGCTTTGGCCGCGTTTGCTGTGGTGCCGGTGTTGTGGTGGTTGTTGCGCGTCACGCCGCCGGCACCACGGAATGTGCGCTTTCCTGCGATTGCCCTCTTGCGCCAGTTACCGGCCCAGGACGCCAGTGTGGCGCGGACGCCCTGGTGGGTGATCGCCCTGCGTCTTCTTGTGCTTGGGCTGATCATCCTAGCAACGGCGCGGCCACTCTTGCAGCCAGACCCGGAGTTCCCTGGCAGCGGGCCGGTGGTCCTGGTGGTCGACAACGGCTGGGCGGCGGCGCGAGGCTGGGCGCAGCGGCGCGAGGCTATGACCACCGTGCTCGACCAGGCGGAGCGGCAGGGGCGTTCTGTCGTGGTGGTGCCGACGGCTCCGGATGTGACCGGCAGTCCGCCGGCGGTGACGCCGCCTTTGCCGGCCGTTGAGGCTCGTGGCATCGTCGATACGATGCGGCCCATGCCCTGGGATACGGAACGGGCAACGGCCCGCGCGGCCTTGTCGGATCTGCGGATCGACGGCGCTACCTTTGGCATTTGGATGACGGACGGGCTCGACAGTCGCGAGGCGTCAGATCTGGCGACCCAGTTGCAGCGCATGGGGCGGGTACGCATCCACCTGGACGATCCGGGCGAGTCGGCGCGGTTGCTGATGCCACCCGCGGCGGTTGGCGATCAGTTGGTCGCCGAGGTGCGTCGGCTCCAAGCTGGTCCGTCGTCAACCACGATTGTCCGACTGGTCACGCAGGATGGCCGCCTGTTGGCGCGCGAGTCCGTCACGTTTGCCGACGGCACCCGTGCGGCCACGGTGGCTTTCCGCCTGCCGGCGAAGGTGCGCAACCAGGCAGTCCGGTTGCAGATCGAAGGCGAAAGGTCGGCTGGCGCGGTGGTCTTGCTCGACGAACGTTGGCGCCGGCGTCCCGTCGGATTGGTGACCGATCGCAGCCGCGGCAGTGTGCAGCCCCTCCTTAGTGATTTGCACTACTTGCGCCAAGCTCTGGTGCCGTTTGCGGAAATTCGCGAGGGTACGGCTCAGGATTTGCTGAGCGGCGATGTGGCTGTGCTGATTCTGGCGGATGTTGGTGGATTGGCGGCCGAGGAGGTCGACGCCTTGGACGCCTGGATAAAGCAAGGCGGCATGGTGGTTCGTTTCGGGGGGCCGCGATTGGCCGACTCGCCGGACAGTCTGCTGCCGGTGACTCTGCGCCGTGGCGACCGTACGCTTGGCGGCGCCATGTCTTGGTCGGTGCCGGCACCCTTGGCGCCGTTCGAGGACGTCGGTCCGTTCGTCGGCCTGGCGGTACCTGGCGATGTCACGGTGGCGCGTCAGGTGTTGGCCGAACCAAGTTTCGACTTGCCTGAACGCACGTGGGCCCGTCTGGCCGACGGCACCCCCCTGGTCACCGGCGCCCAGCGCGGCCACGGCTGGGTGGTGCTGGTGCACACCACGGCCGGGCCAGAATGGTCGAATCTCGCTATGTCTGGGTTGTTCGTCGAGATGCTACAGCGTCTGGTGGCCATGAGTGTCGGGGTATCCGGCCTTCGGCCGGGTGTACGGTTGACGCCGCTCCAGGTGTTGGATGGGTTCGGCCGCCTGGGCGACCCGGGCAATACCGTTCTGCCGCTGGAAGCAGATGATTTTGTCGATCAGCGGTCCGGTCCGCGACAGCCGCCGGGAATCTATGGGGCCGAGGGAAACCGCTTCGCGCTCAACCTCTCGGCTGGCGATCGTGAATTCGATCCGTTGCGCTCCCTGCCGGATGGATTGGAGCGCCATGGCTATGGGTCAAGCGTTGAGCGGGACCTGCGGCCCTGGTTGTTGACCGCGGCGTTCCTGCTTGTGTTGCTGGACTTCTGCATTGCGCTCGGTCTGCGGGGCCTGCTGTGGCCTGCACGTGGTGCGCCTGCGGTCGTGGGCCTTGCCTTCGTTTCGATCGGGGTCGCCATGGTGCCGGCGGTGGCCGATGACGCCTTCGCCATGAAAGTGACCTCCGAGACCTATCTTGCCTATGTCGAAACCGGTGACCGAATGTTGGATGCGGCGGTTCGGGCGGGTTTGCAGGGACTTTCGGAAATTATAGGTCAGCGTACGGCGGTGGAGACGGCCGGGGCGGTAGGGATTGATTTGACGCGCGACGAGCTCGCTTTCTTCCCTTTGTTGTACTGGGCGGTGCCGGATGACCCGGAGCCGCTGAGCCCGACCACACGGGAGCGGGTAAATGGTTTTCTTCGGTCGGGCGGGACGATCTTGTTCGACACCCGTGCGCAGCGCTTTGGCGGAACGCTTGGCAGTGGTGCTGCCGGCGCGGCGTTGCAGCGGTTGACCACAGGTCTCGATATCCCGCCCCTGGAGCCGGTGCCGCCGGATCACGTTCTGACTAAGGCGTTTTATCTCATGCAGGACTTTCCCGGTCGGTACCACGGCGGGACGGTCTGGACAGATGCCAACGCAGCGCGGCGGCACGACGGCGTATCCTCTGTCATTCTGGGTGGAAACGATTGGGCCGGCGCTTGGGCATTGGATGACGCCGGTCGACCCTTGTTCGCTGTGATCCCGGGAGGCGAACGCCAGCGGGAGCTTGCTTACCGGTTCGGCGTCAACCTGGTGATGTACGCTCTGACCGGCAACTACAAAGCCGATCAGGTTCATGTCCCCGCGATTCTGGAGCGGCTTGGGCAATGATCGGAGACTCCGCCATCACCATTGCCCCGCTGGTTCCATGGCCCCTGCTCGCCGCAATGGTGGCCTTGGGCGTCCTGCTCACCGCCTTCGCGGCATGGCGTCGGGCCCGTGGTACCCTGCTGCGGGCCCTGGCGATCACGGTCCTTGCCGTGACGCTCCTGAACCCCTCGGTCAGTCGGGAGGACCGCACGCCGATCAAGGACGTGGCGGTCGTGGTGGCAGACCGATCGCCGAGCCAGCGGTTCGGTGGCCGCCTGCCGCGGACCGACCGTGCGTTGGCGGCCCTCCGTGACCGGGCTGCTGCCTTCGATGACCTGGATCTGCGTGTTGTGGATCGGGCCGAACCTGTGGGAACGGAGGCAGTGCCCCTGGGCGAAACGCGCCTATTCGATGCTGTGGCGGCGGCGTTGGTGGATGTTCCGCAGAGCCGGCGTGCCGGTGTGATTCTGATTACAGACGGCCAAGTCCATGACGCACCGGTGCCGTCGGTTGGCACCACCGAACTCGGGCCGGTCCACGTTCTTCTGACCGGTAGCCCGGAGGAAGCGGACCGTCGGCTTGAGATCATTCGTGCGCCATCGTACGGTATCGTCGGTAGACCAGTCAGCCTCACCGTACGTGTTGTTGACACAGGGGATCTGAACGAAACCCGAGCCGTCCTGCACATACACGCGGACGGTGAATTCGACCGGTCCCAGTGGATCGATGTCGGCCGGGATACGGTTCTGACTCTGGATCTGCCGCATGGTGGGCAGAACATCGTCGAACTGCGGGTCGAGGCCGCGCCACGAGAATTGACCTTGTCCAACAATCAGGCGGCGGTTGCCATCAATGCCGTCCGTGATCGGTTGCGCGTGCTTCTGGTTTCGGGGGAACCCTATCCAGGTGAACGGACGTGGCGCAATCTCTTGAAGGCGGATCCCAGCGTGGATCTGGTTCATTTTACGATTCTGCGTCCGCCGGAGAAACAGGACGGGACGCCGATCCGGGAGTTGTCGCTGATCGCGTTTCCTATCCGCGAGCTGTTTGAGATCAAGCTGAACGACTTCGACCTGATCATATTCGACCGCTACCGGCAGCGGGGTGTGCTTCCGCAGATCTATTTGGACAACATCGTCCATTATGTACGTCAGGGTGGAGCCTTCCTGGAGGCCAGTGGTCCGACATTCAGCTCGCCGTTCAGTTTGTACCGCACGCCACTTGGCGACATCCTGCCTGGTCGTCCGGTTGGTCGGATGATCGAGCGGCCGTACCGGCCATTCGTTACCCAGTTGGGACAGCGCCACCCGGTCACCGCCGGTCTGGTGGTGCCGTGGAGCGAAGCCGGGCAGGCGACGCGTCCGACCTGGGGTCGCTGGTTCCGCCAGAACGATGTTCGAGCCCTGGACGGGATGACCGTGATGGCCGGTGCAGGGAACCGGCCCCTGCTGCTGCTAGACCGGGTTGGGGATGGGCGGGTCGCCCAGATCGCCAGCGACCACATTTGGTTATGGTCGCGGGGGTTCGAAGGCGGCGGACCGCACGGCGAGTTGCTGCGTCGTTTGGCGCATTGGCTCATGCAGGAGCCGGAGTTGGAAGAAAACGATCTCAGGGCGTCCAGCGATGGCACGCGCATTCGCATTGAAAGGCGATCGTTGGTTCCCGTGGATCGGCCCGCGGTGATTGCGACTCCGTCCGGCGAGACCTTGCAGGTGGATCTTGTGGATGACGGTGCCGGCCGTGCCACTGGCCTGGTCACCGCATCGGAGCCGGGCCTCTACCGTATCACGGACGGTGAGTACACTGCGGTCGCTGTCGTCGGCGCCCTCAATCTGCCCGAATTGGCCGATGTTCGCACCACGGCGGATCGGGTGGCGCCAGTGGTGCGAACCAGCGGTGGCAGTGTGACGTGGTTGGCCGAGCTCACAAGCGGCGATGCGCCGGACTTGCGCCGTACCCGCCCGGACCGTGACCAATCCGGTCGAGGCTGGATCGGGTTGCGTGCCAATGCCGATTACGCCGTGAGGGGGGCCACGAATACGCCCCTTATGCCTGTCGTCCTGGTGCTGTTGTTGGCGCTTGGTACGTTGACTGCCGCCTGGGTGCGTGAGGGGCGGTAGGGCCTGGGATAGTGAACAGATGGCCCACAATGGGGCGGTATTATGGATCATTCGGCACGCCTGGCCGTCAGCGTGATGCCAAGGAATCGGACGGGCAACAAGACGATCTCCCGGTTTCTCGGGGCAGCGCGGGCATACCCAGGATCTGATTCGGGCCGTTCAAGACATCCGTGCCTGAAGCGGAAAAGCGCCGACGGCATGGCGAATGTTCGGAAATTGATGGCGGCGATCTTCGGCTGGATCGCTGAAACCGGACCCTGGATGCTCCATCGTCGGTGCTACGGACTGCCGGCCCAAGAAGCGATCCGTTCCTTTCGTTTTTTGGAGATGCTCCCCACGTGATAGTCAGTGGGCTTGGATCGACTGACTTGTATTACCATGAACGTGCCAGGCGCCGTTGATGTCGGATGCGATGGCGGCCAGCCCTCGGCTTGCTTAGCCCGTCCTCGACCAGGAGGCGTGGACCAGGAGGGGGGTTCGTCGCTATAATTCAGTGATTCGTAATGATGGATGGCGGTGCTCGTGGTCCTGGGGTCCCGAACTTTCCCATCATCCGGCCAGTGGCCTCGGCCAGGGTGTTTGGTAGCCGAGGGTCTGATCATGGTTTTGGCCATGGTTCTGGCGGCGGCTCAACCCGTGTGGGCCGGTGGAGAGCTGGCCGAGCGTGAGATTCGCTGGTTTCTCAAGCCGTTTCCACCGGTGACCATTCTGGAAGGGCCGCTGCCGGGCCGCGGGTTGGTTGCCGATTTTCTGCGCACATTGGCTGACCGTATGCCGGAGTATCGGCACCGCTACGAACCGTCCGGTGGCGCACGCGCGCTTGGGCTTATGGCCCAGGGTGAGCCGGCTTGTTACCCATCGCTCCTAAAGTCGCCGGCTCGGGAGGCGGTTCTTGTTTTTAGCCGGCCGATGGCGGTGAGTCTGCCGCATCACGTCGTGGTGCGGGTCGATCGGGTCGACCGGATGCTCCAGTACATCACGCCGCTCGGCACTATTGATGTGGTTCGGCTGTTGGCCGACGGGACCTTGGCAACCACCCTCACTGAACAGCGCGTGTTTCCGCCGCAGATTGCCGGCCCCCTGCACGCGTTGACCGACCAGCCGCATGTGAACCGAGCCAATGGCGACTTCAGCGCGCCCTATCGGCAGTTGGCCGCCGGTTGGATCGATTATCTGTTCGCTTTTCCCTCGGAAGTGACGTGGCAGATCGGACAGATTAATCCCGCATTCGAGTCGGACGTTGCCTACCTGCCGATCGATGGCATGCCACCCTTTCTCACCATCCATACCGGTTGCACGAAGGGACCATGGGGGCGAGAGGTGATTGCCCGGATCGATGCTGTTCTCCGTGCAATCGGCCCGCGCCCACCTTGGGTCGACCGTCATTTGGCTTTGGTCGATCCACCGTTGGCGCGGCAGCTTGAGGCTGTGCTGTCACGCCACCAACCCCTGGGGCACAAACCGGACGAATGAACCCGGTATCGTTTCGTGCGGAGAACCCCTTGCTGGCGGGTTGGTTTTGTCCGATATTAGGGTGAGGGAGGTTGGTGGTGGACGGACCCCTCGCCAACCCGGTCAGGTCCGGAAGGAAGCAGCCGTAACGAGCTCCGGTCCGGGTCATCGTGCAGCCTCCCGCCCCGTCTTGCGAGCGTGCCCGACCGTGGGCGCCGCCGTGCTGCCACGACAGGTGCCGGTCTGCGCCGGTAAGGGCCGCCTTCCGTGACCGAGTCGCCCGAATCCGATCTCCCCCGCGAGTTTCGAGACGCCGACGGTACCCCCCCGCCGTATCGTGTTCTGGCACGTAAATACCGGCCGACCTGTTTCGCTGAGCTGGTGGGGCAGGAGGCTCTGGTTCGCACCCTGACCAACGCTATCGAATCAGGTCGTGTCGCCCAGGCGTTCATGCTCACCGGGGTGCGTGGCGTCGGCAAGACGACGACGGCGCGAATCATTGCGCGGGCGCTCAACTGCATCGGCCCGGATGGCAATGGCGGTCCGACGACGGCGCCCTGTGGGATCTGCGAATCGTGCCGCGCCATCGCCAATGACCGTCATGTGGACGTGTTGGAGATGGATGCGGCTTCGCACACCGGCGTAGACGATATCCGGGAGATCATTGACAGCGTGCGCTACAGCCCGGCGTCGGCCCGCTACAAGCTGTACATCATCGACGAGGTGCACATGCTGTCCAAGAACGCCTTCAACGCCCTGTTGAAGACCTTGGAAGAGCCACCAGCGCATGTGAAATTCGTCTTCGCGACGACAGAGAGTCGCAAGGTTCCCGTCACGGTGTTGTCGCGCTGTCAGCGCTTCGACCTGCGGCGCGTATCGGTTCCCATGCTGATCGAGCACTATAGCTCCATTTGCACCCGGGAGGGGGTCAGCATCGAGGATGACGCGTTGGCGCTGATTGCTCGGGCCGCCGACGGTTCGGTCCGCGACGGGCTGAGCCTGCTCGATCAGGCCATTGCGCTCACCGGTGGTGCGCATGCCAGAGGTGGCGTGGCCGCCACGGTTGTGCGCGACATGCTCGGGTTGGCCGACCGCACGCGCGTGATCGATTTGTTCGAGGCGGCCTTGGGCGGAACACCGGCCGAGGCCTTGGCCATCCTGTCGGACCTGCACGCCGGTGGAGCCGACGCTGCGGTGATCATCCGAGACCTGCTGGAATTGACCCACACGATCACACGATTCCGCATCGTGCCGGCGTCGTTGGACGATCCGGCGACGCCGGAGGCGGAGCGCCAGCGTGGTCGTGCTCTGGCGCAGGCGTTGGGCGTGCCGGCGCTGACCCGGGCTTGGCAGTTGCTGCTCAAAGGGCTGGGGGAGGTGCAAACCGCCCCGCAGCCGCATCAGGCGGCCGAGATGGTCGTCATTCGGTTGGCCCATGCTGCCGCTTTGCCGCCACCCGCGGAGTTGGTCCAGCGGCTTTCCCGGTCCTGGCCCGGGGGCGTCGAGGGAGATGGCGGTGGCGCTGCACCGGCTCTTGGTGGTGCCCGCGATGACCCGCCAATGCCCCCATCGCCGCGCGGCCAGGCCGGACCGTCGGCCCGTGCCGCTGACCGTCCACGCCTGGAGCCACGATCAGACCGAACGCGGTTGGCGCCCTCGGTTCGCACCGAGCCGGCGGACCCGGTTCCTGTGCCAACCGCTGGCATGGATTTGGAGCATCCTGCCACGGTGCCCGTGCCGGCCAGTTTTCGGGCCGTCGCCGAGCTGTTCCAGGCGCGTGGCGAAGTCGGGCTGCATTCGCATCTGGTCGTCAATGCCCGCTTAGTGCGGTACGAACCGGGTGTATTGGTGTTGCATTTCGATCCGCATCCGGGACCGGACGTGCCGCGCCGCATCTCGGCGAGCCTGCAGGCCTGGACTGGACGGCCATGGAAGATCGTCTTGTCCGATCAGCTCGGCGCGCCAAGCCTGCGCGAGCAGGACAAGGAGGCCGAGCGGCAGGCACGCGAGGAAGCCGCCCGCCATCCCCTGGTGCGCGGCGTCCTGGCTACGTTTCCCGGGGCGCAGATTCTCGAGGTGCGCAACCTGGCCGGGGTGGCTCCGGATGTCGATGCCCCCGATTCCCCGTTCGCTGACGGCGACGCTTCTGAAAACGGAGAGACCGACTGATGAAGAATATCGGCAACATGCTCAAACAGGCCCAGCAAATGCAGGCCAAGATGCAGGAGATGCAGGACCGCTTGGGTGAGTTGGAGGTGGTCGGTCAATCTGGCGCCGGCATGGTGCATGTGACGATGAATGGCAAGGGTGAGGTGAAACGCGTCAAGATCGAAAAGGCCGTGGTTGATCCGGACGATATCGAAGTAATGGAGGACCTGATCGTCGCTGCCTGCAACGATGCCAAGGGCAAGGTTGAAGCACAGGTGCAGGAGGAGACACAGAAGATGATGGGCGGCATGAAGTTGCCGCCGGGCATGAAGTTGCCGTTCTGAATGCCGGCGGTGCGACGGAACCGGTGATTGCGGTGCGAATGTCTGCTATTCTCTGACCCCGTTTCTCCTGGTCCGTAACCTGCTGGCGCGCGGACGGGCCGGGCCTGGGGCGGGCCTTCGCTGCAACCCTCGATCTGCGCCGCCGTTGATCTGCAATGAAGCTAACCATTGAACGTGCCGCCTTGCTACGGTCCCTCACCCACGTTCAGGGTGTTGTGGAACGGCGCAACACCATCCCGATCCTGTCCAATGTGCTGTTGCGGGCCGAAGGGTCGGAGCTGGCGCTGACGGCGACCGACATGGATATTGAGATCGTCGAGTCGGTTGCGGCCGACGTCGTCATGTCCGGCGCGACCACGGCACCGGCGCACACGCTCTACGATATCGTGCGTAAGCTGGCCGAAGGCGCTCAGGTGGAGCTGTCGCTGAGCGAAGAGGGCACCATGCTCTCGCTGCGAAGCGGGCGCGCGCATTTCAAGCTTGGATGCCTTCCTCCTGACGACTATCCGCAGATTGCCGGCGGCGAGCTTAAGCACCGCTTCGAGGTCGCGGCTGCCGACCTGCGGTCCTTGATCGACCGTACGCGCTTTGCGATCTCCACAGAGGAGACGCGCTATTATCTGAACGGTATCTTCCTGCACGCGACCGAGACCAAGCCTGGTGATGGGTCGGCGGTCCCCGGGATCGCTGTGCTGCGATCGGTGGCGACCGATGGCCACCGCCTGGCCCGGATGGAAATGCCCTTGCCGGATGGCGCTGATACGATGCCAGGTATCATCGTTCCGCGTAAGACGGTCAATGAAATCAGAAAGTTGATTGACGAAGCGGCGGACCGAATCGAGTTGGCGATCTCTGAGAATAAAATCCGCTTCAGCTTCGACACCATCGTTGTGACGTCGAAGCTGATCGACGGGACATTCCCGGACTACGAACGCGTGATTCCGACGGGCAACGATAAAATGCTGGAGGTGGATGCCAGACAGTTCGCGCGGGCGGTAGACCGGGTTGCAACCATTTCCACGGAGAAGAGTCGAGCGGTGAAGCTGGCGGTGATGCCCGGAAACCTGACGCTGTCGGCAACCAGCCCGGATGCCGGCAGTGCTCAGGAGGAGCTCGAGGTCGCCTACGACGACCAGGCTCTGGAGATCGGTTTCAATTCCCGCTATTTGCTCGATATCACGCAGCAGATTGAGGGCGACGGGGCGCGTTTCACCATGGCTGATGCGGCCGCACCGACCCTGGTGCGCGATACGGCGGATGCCAGCGCGCTCTACGTGCTCATGCCCATGCGGGTGTGAAACCGCAGACCGATGGTGCCCCCGCGGCTGTTGGCAGTTCGCCGGCGCTGCCCATGGCGGCCGCGGCGGGCTCTGGCCCGCTGGTTGCCGGTGCCGTTCGGCGCGGTGCCGTCGGTCGGTTGGTGCTCACCCAATTTCGCAGCTATGCGTCGGCCCGGTGGGAAGGTGGTCCGGACCCGGTGGTGTTGACCGGTCCAAACGGCGCCGGAAAGACCAATCTGCTTGAGGCGCTCAGTCTCCTGGCTCCGGGGCGTGGCCTCCGGTCGGCTCGCCTTCCGGACCTGGCCCGCAGCGGGCTAGACCGGGCGCCGGAATCGGATGGGTGGGCGATTTCGGCGCGCGTGTGGTCGGGGCCGGTCAGCATCGACATCGGCACCGGATGCGGTGCCCTAGCCGGTGCCGCACCGGGAAGCGACCGTCGTGTCGTGCGTCTCGACGATCGGGTCGGGCGGAGTGCCGATCTGTCGTACCATCTCGCCATGCAGTGGCTGACGCCGGCGATGGATCGCCTGTTCCAGGACGGCAGTGGTGAGCGGCGCCGATTCCTCGATCGCATGGTGTATGGCGTCGATCCGTCCCATGCCGGTCGCCTGACGCGCTATGAACGGGCCCTGCGCGAGCGCTCGCGCTTGTTGCGCGAAGGCCGAGCAGATGCGGCGTGGCTGGATGGCTTGGAGGACCAGATGGTCACAGCCGGTGTCGCCATCGCGGCGGCCCGGCGCGATCTCGTGCGCCGCTTGGCAGGTGCG
Organism: Azospirillaceae bacterium; assembly: GCA_028281465.1. GTDB lineage: Bacteria > Pseudomonadota > Alphaproteobacteria > Azospirillales > Azospirillaceae > JANQJV01. The sequence goes on from JANQJV010000004.1 coordinate 39,791, forward strand.
CTTGCATCGGCGCCGGGGCCGTTCCCGCGTGCCGGCGTGCAGCTGGAAGGACGAATCGATGACCTGTTGGCGCCCGGACCGGCCCTGGCGGCGGAGGACGAGCTCCGCGACGAGTTGAGGGTCGGACGCGGCCAGGACTCGGTGTCCGGTGGTGCTGCGGTCGGGCCGCACCGATCCGATCTCAAAGTCTGGTTCCCAGGTAGTGGAGGCGGCTTGGATCGGCCGGCTGGGCAATGTTCCACCGGTGAGCAGAAGGCCCTGCTGATTTCCCTGGTGCTGGCCAATGCCAGGCTCTTGATCGCGGATCGTCAGGCCACGCCAATCCTGCTGCTGGACGAAGTGGTGGCGCATCTGGATCGAGATCGCCGGCAGGCGCTGTTCGACCAGTTGCTCAGCCTTGACCTGCAGGCCTGGTTGACCGGAACCGATGCCACCTTGTTCGAACCGATGCAAGGCCGTGCCCGTTTCGTGCGTATCGACCCGGGGCGGATCGGGACGGACTGATACGAGCGACCTCCTTTCGCGACCGGTCGCAGAGCCGGCCTTTTCGGAGCGCCGGCCCGGAGGCCGGCACCGTCGGTTCAGCATGAAAGCCGAAAAAGATCAGCACCATAGGCCACTGGCACAGTGCATACAAAGTGCCAATGGCCGTTTCTCCGACCACGCTCCTCGTTCGGCGCCGAAACCGACCGTGTCGTCAAGGCGGGCCCTGGGTATCATACCAACGGCCTGAAACAAGGACCGGTCCTCCGGCCGCCGTATTTCGGAGCGCCGGCATCCGTGCCGGCTGGACCGCCGGCTTCCAGCCGGCCCGGAC
>JANQJV010000006.1 GCA_028281465.1 Azospirillaceae bacterium
CGATGCTGGCCACACTGGTCCCGCCATTGTTGCTGTTGTTCGTGGCGTCGTCATCGCCGTCCGCACCGCTGCCGTCGTCGTCGCCGGCGTCCTCGTCGATCCCATTCAGCGCATGGACGGCAACGGTGGCGAACGACGGCGCGTCGTTGATGCTGGACACATTGACCGTCACGTCCGCATTCGTCGATGTTTGACCGTCACCATCCGTCAAGGTGAACCGGACCGTGCGCGCCGCTTCGGTCGGCGCCTCCGATGTGTTCTGGTACGTGACGTTCCGGACCAATTCCTGCACCAACGCGTCGGTGGCGCTGCCGTTGAACGTGACGACCAGGTCCTGACCATTTGCGCCGGTACCGCCGCTCGCAATCGCGCCGATGGTGGTGCCGCTGACGGTGACAGAGCTGCCCGTGGTCAAGCCCGCGCTCAGGGTGACGTTGTTGGTGAACGCCAGGACGTCCTCGCCGGCCTGTTCCCCCACGGGGATCGACACGGTCAGGTTCCCGCCGTTCCAGTTGTCTTCGGCATCGTCGACGGTCGCGTCCCCACCTTGGTCCAAGGCCTCTGCGCCGTCCCCCTCACTGTGGGCCAGGATCTCGCCGCTCAGGTTGGCGGTGGTGGGGGCCGTGTTGACGATCTCGTTGAAGGTCAGCACCACGTCGTTGCCGTCGCCACCGTTGTAATCGATGGTCAAGGTGCCGCCGGTGACATTGATGGTGTCGCCGTCGTTGAGCCCGGCAAAGGTGCCGGTCAGGCCGGCCGTGCCGTCGTAGTCGATGATCGTATAGCTGTGGCCGTGGGTCAGGCCTGAGGCGGCATTCACGTCCAGGGTGGCACCGGTAAGGGTAACGGCCCCTGTGGCGACGATGCTGTCGCTGCTGCCGTTGGTCGTGGTGATGTCGAGGCTCAGCGTCGCGCCGGATGCGACCGTAAAGGCACCGGTGTTGAGCGTGGCGACGTTGGCGGTGTCCTCGACCCCGCCCGGATCCAAGGCGCCGGCACTGACCGTCAGCGTGCCGCCGATATCGAGGCTGCCAAGGCCGAGCGTGCCGGCGCCGGATTTGGTGAGGTTGAGCGTGCTGGTGCCGCCGGTGAGGGCGGTATCGTCGGCAATGGCGAGAGTGCCGGCGTCGACCGTCCGGGTGGCACCGCTGCCGACATTGATATCAAGGCCGCTGTTGCTGCCTTCAAAGTAGACGAAGGATCCGACTGCCTGTCCAGGCTGCCCATCATCGGCCGTTTCGCTTGTATCCAGACCTGATCCGCCGGCACCTCCGGTTACCGAACCGCCACTCTCCAGGGCACTCTGACCAGCTCCGGTCGCACTGATCCCGAGCGTTCCACCTTGTCGGACAAAAATGGCCCCGCCTAGACCGGCACCACCGCCGCCGCCGCCAGATTTGTCGGATCCCCTACTCCCGGCAGTTGAACCTGCGCCACCAGCGCCGCCGCCAAGCAAACTCGATCCCGCGGTTGCATCGGCTCTGCTACCGCGACCGCCACCGCCACCGCCAAAACCGCCGTCTCCAGCATTGCTTGTGCCATTACTTCCTGGGTGCCCACCACCGCCACCGCCGCCACCGAAACCACCGGCGCCACCAGATCCGCCATTGTCGCCGGTATTCGACCCCATCGCACCGCCACCGCCGCCGAAAACACCACCTGCGGTGCCATTAGCCGTCGTCGGATCCGTATTGCCGGCAGTGCCGTTCGCTGATCCGCCGTCTCCACCGCTTCCACCGCCAGAACCGCCGGTGAAGCCCGACGCATTGCCGCCATCCTCAGTCTTGTCGCGTCCGCCGCCGCCGCCGCCGCCGCCCTCATCCTGTGGGGTACCAGGGCCATCGCCATTCCCCCCATCACCGCCAAGACCGCCGCCGCCACCGCCGCCGCCGACATTCGAGCTTGCGATCTGGCCGCCTCCAGCCCCACCGGCTGCCGAATTGGTGCTAAACTGCACATCCGTCAAATGAACTGCGCCGTTCGAGTTAATGAATATGGCGCCGCCTGCGCCCAATCCACCGCCACCCCCGCCACTCCCAGGTGCATTGCCGGCTACTGAGTCAACCACACCACTGCCACCGGCACCGCCGGTGGCGGCACCGTTCTGCAGGGTCAGGTTCTGCACGTTGACCGTGCCGCTGTCGACGAAGAAGATGCGGTCACTGCTGCCGTTGATGGTGACGCCGGAACCGCCGTTGATGGTGACGTCGGAGTTGATCACGACCTGGCCGCTGCTCAACGTCAGCGCGGTCACACTGCTGTGGAAGGTGATGGTCTGGGAGCCGCCATGGGCATTGGCGATGCCGATGGCCTCGCGCAACGACAGACCGTTGCCATCCCCATCGTCGTTGACACCTCCATACGCTTCATCATCGGCCGTGGTGACGATCAGATTGGCCGGCGTGGTGACATCGATCTGTACCCGCGCGGCATCGTCCATGAGGTTCGGGGTGGACTCGTCATCCTCACCGACCACATAGACATCATACGCCGTGGAGGCCGAGAGGCCGGTGGCGATGGCCGAGAAGTCGAAAGTCGTGGCATCCGTTGCCACATTGCCGCTCGCCACCGCGGCCCCGCCGCCACTGGCGGTGCCGGCCCGTACCTCCGCCGCCGTCGGGGCCGTCGCCCCATCGGCCACCACCACATAATAGGCCGTCCCCTGCTCATCCAAACTGCCGGACACCACCAAGCTGTTGCCGGACTCATTGCTTGTCGTGGGCGCGGTGTCGAAAACAGGGGCGGCGGAGTCGATCACCTCCTCGTTGAACGCGATGTCGTCAATAAAATAGATCTCGTTGGATGTGATGCGGATCGTGGTCGCGTCGGTTGTGGCAATCGATCCCAAATCCGCACTCGAGACGTCGCCAAAAAAACCGACCTCGGTGACCGACACGGTCTCCTGAGCCAATTGATTGCTATTGGAATCGAATGCGGTGACGACAAGATCAAGCGATTGATCGTCGGTGCTGGTATCATGGCCTGCCTTGAGACTGGTCAACCGGAACGTCCCTCCGCCGTCCACTGTGATGTCAATTCCGGCTGTCCCATCACTCATGCCGAAGTATTGGTTGGGTGTTCCGCCGATCTGGGGAAAATTCCCTGAATTCGGCGAGAACGTGAAGCCACTGATGGTTATTGGACTCACCTTGAAACCGGCCGTCTCACTTTCGAAATCGATCGTTGTTGCTGCAGTCAGTGTGCCCGCATAGGCCTCAACGCCCCCGATCACCACAGCGTCGACCTGCCCGACCGTCGCCTCCAAATCCCAATCGCCGCCCAGAACAGCCGCCCCGGTGAGATCGTCGGACGCAGCGACATCGGCGCGGGTCAGATCGGCGACGCGCTGGATGAAAGCCATGCCTCCGGTGTCTTCCGCGACGCGGCAGCCGTAGAGCAACAGATCCCCATTGGCGGTCAGCGCGTCGCCCCAGGCCGCAAGCGTATCCCGGTGTTGCGACAGGGTATGGATGGACAGCGTTTCGGTGCCCAAGTGAACGTGACCGTCGCTGCCGTGGGAAAGGATGTGCAGAGCCTCCAGATTGTCGTACTGGGCGAGGATGTCGGTGATCTGGGCGGTGGCACCGGTGTCGGCGTCGAGCCGGTAGACATCGGCGGTGGCGGCGGCACCGTCGATCAGGGTCTGGGCATCGGCGACTCGGCTGTCGATGATGACGACTTCGGTGGCTGGTCCGTTCTCTGCCGAGCGCACGGCCGGCGGACAGGCGGGGGTGTCGGTTTCGGCGTCCGGCTGAACCCGGGCCTGTTGCGCCAGTTCATTGATGGCGTCGACAATGGCTTGGCCATCGGCATCCGCGTTCGACCCAGCACCGTCCGCCGATGCCGCATCGGCAGCATCGGCCGCAGCTTCGGGTGCCTCCTGCTGCGCCGACTCGGCCCCTGTGGCCATGCCCGCGGCATCGAACATGAACCGCGGTTCGAGCGCGATCGCCATCAGCGGCTCTGGCACCGGCCGGCGCTGGGTGGCTTGTCCACCCGCAATCGAGGTCCCCGTCGGCGAGCCGAAAAGGTGTCTGATCATCGCAAAAACGTCGTGCCCCATCGAAGGCATAAGCCTCACCCTATCCGATTCGCCCCGTGTCGGTGCCTTGAGTGTCCATGGCTTGACTTGCCGCTGTCATGCTGGCCACAGCCCCAGGTCTGGCGTCCCTGGCGATCGTAATTCACCAGAAAATCGCTCAACTGGGGAGCATTAGTTTACTATTCAATTTGGTTGTTTAGCCATAATTATTCTTGAGTTTGCGGCATACATCGATTCCGAGCCGCCGATAGTCCGTGTGCCAGTATCCAATGGTCAGAATCAGGATCCGGCCCGATGCCACCCTCTACGTCGGCAACCCAGACTCGGAAGGGCGTGTTTCGACGCGCCGCCTCGCCTACACAACGGGTCGGCAACGGTGCCGCCGGAGAAATCCAAATGTAAACTCAATCAATGGGAACGGTCGCGCGGTGCACCGGGTCCCGATCAAGGAAAGTCATCTGCATCGATGTTTGGGGACGCGTATGACGGTCGAAAGTCCGGAAGAGTGGAACAGGAACGGTACCGATGAGTCGCCATCGCCGGTTCTCGAACTGGTGCGGCAATGGCAAAGCATTGGCAGGCCTCGGCCGCTGGATGGACGACAGAAAGCCCTGTCAGACCGCTTGGTTATGCCGATCGTTCCAAACCTGGCGGACACGCTGTTACAAGTGCGCCTGACGGTCGATCGCGACGTGGCGCACGGACGCCTGCGCTTCGCCCGTCGTGCCCATCCCTATCCCAAGGGTTACTGCCAGGAAATCACCCGTACGGTGGCATCCCGCCTGCCGGCGTGGCTTGACAATCATGACGACGTGGTTGCGGCAAATCTCTTGGCCTTCCAAACCGCAGGTGGCGTCTTCACGGAAATCTGGGGTGACCTACGCAGTCAATACTTTCAAAATGCCATTCAGATCGGCACGCTCTATGTGGACGTGGCAAACGATACAGTGGACACAACAAAGCCAAAGATCGAGATATTGCCACTCGCCGAAAGCGGGTTCCAGAGCGTGACCACGTTCGAGCATTTTCTCTTGGTGGCACGACGCTATTGGGGTGGGCAGTTCTACGCCAACACGGTATTCCCGCACCTGGCACCGGTGCTTCCAATCATCCATGTCGCACCGTCGCGCAAAATCGCCCTGAAGTCGGGCCTGGCCCCCATCTTCGGAGAGAATCTCATCAACGGCTGCGGTCCAGCCCTCGCCTATCTCATGGGTGACCAGGCACGACACAACGCTCCGCCACTCGAGATTGCCGATGCATGCCGGGAACGAATGGGAACGACCGGATGGTGCAGCGATGCATGCCGGGAACCAGATTGGGATCGTCTCCAGCACAGCTTCGCTCACGCCGATGCGACTCCAGGGCGTTACTGGTCGCCAAATGCTTTCGCCGACCTGATCCAAACGGTAGAACGCGTAACCAAGTTCCGGTGACACCCTGGCCGGTGCGATGCCCGGATAGGATTCGGGACGCTTTGGCTCCCGTCCCTCCGAACCGTGCGTGTGGTGCTCCCGCACACGGCTTTCCGGTTGCTGGTTACCGCGTCGGGCGTGTCCCGCTCCGTCCCCGGCTGGGGCAAGGGTGAACAGCCCGTGCTTTGCGAAGACGGTGCGCAGAATCGCTCTTGGGCGCCGCCGCCCAAATCCATCGATACTCGGGAATTCCGTCCTGAGAATATGGCGAAAGCACCCATCACGGGGGTATAGCCTGCCTCGATCAGCGTCGATGCGTCCCGCAGCGCGCCGTGTCCTCCCCGGCCCGGCCGGAAGCCGTCGCTGGTTGGGCGGAAAGCAAACGCGAAGATGGGGTCATACCAACGGCCCGACACAATGACCGGTCCTCGGGCCGCCCTGTTTCGGAGC
>JANQJV010000075.1 GCA_028281465.1 Azospirillaceae bacterium
TTCAATCTGGCACCGAACGGCGCAAGCCTCGTGGCGGACTACACCTTCGACGGCACTCTGGAAAACAAGTCCAACAGCCCCGACGCCTTGGAAGATGCCACACTGATCGGTGGCGCTGTTGTCAACCAAAACGGCATGCTCGAGGTCCGCCCAAACCAGCATGCTCTGGCCGGCAACTTTCAACCCGGCATGGAGAGCTTCACCATTTCGGTGATTGCTGCACCTCTGGAAGCACCGCCATATCCTGGGATCACTGTCTTTCCTTTGGTCAGCATCAACGAAGGTGACTTTGCCAATGGTATCATCCTAGGCTTCGGCCCAGAAGGCGATGATTGGCATCTCGCGGATTGGCAGCTAGCCGCGGGACTGCGGGACGCTGTCGACACCTCGAGAGCAGCACTGCGGGGAGATGGGGCCGCATTCGGTCAAACTGCTCGGTTCGATCTCGTCGTCAACCGCGATTCTGAGACAGCAATACTGTATCAAGATGGTGCTGCCACAGGATTAATGGACATCAATGGCCTCGGCACCATCGATCCTACTGGTCCGCTGGGCATCGGAACATATGATTTCAAGTTTGATCGCAATGGACATCCCCAATTTGTATCCGGGTCGGTGGATATTGACCGAGTATCAATTTGGACAGAGGCGCTCACGGCAGAACAGTTAACCGCTTTCCATGGTGGAGGTGGAACGACCCAGTTCATAATGGAAGAAGGTTCGACGTCTGTCGGCGTGGTTGTTGCGAGCGATGGCGATGGCGATGCGCTCACCTATGCCATCGCCGGCGGCGCCGACCAGGCATTGTTCACCATTAATGCCGACACCGGTGCCCTCAGCTTCCTCACCCCGCCGGACTTTGAAAACCCCGGCGATGTGGGCGGCAACAATCTCTATGAGGTCCAAGTCACCGCCTCCGACGGCACCCTCACCTCGGACCCCGCCATGTTGACGGTGCAGGTGACCAACGTCAACGAGCCCCCGGACATCATCCCGCCGCCGTTGCCGATCCCGGTGGACGAAAACACCACCGCCGTGATCATTGTGGAGGCTACGGACCCGGAAAACGATACGCTGACCTATGCCATCACCGGCGGCGCCGATCAGGCATTGTTCACCATTGATGCCGACACCGGTGCCCTCAGCTTCCTCACCCCGCCGGACTTTGAAAACCCCAGCGATGTGGGCACCGACACCCACTATGAGGTCCAAGTCACCGCTTCCGACGGCACCCTCACCTCGGACCCCGCCATGTTGACGGTGCAGGTGACCGACGGTAACGACGCTCCCGTCGTCGACGCCGGATTGGAGGACCAGACGGCCGTGGTCGGTCAGACTTTCTCCTATCAGATACCGGGTGATGCGTTCGTCGATCAGGATTCGGATGATGTTCTGAGCTACGCGGCCCAATTGAGCGACAGTGGCGCATTGCCGTCATGGCTCACATTTGATCCCAGCACCGGCGCCTTCGCAGGTACGCCCGGTGCCGGTGATGTCGGCCTTTTGACCGTCGAGGTGAAAGCCTCGGATCTGGAGTTGGCGTCAGCGCTCGACACATTCTCCCTTACGGTATCCACCGGAAACCAGAACCCGCCCAGCGATGCCCTGATTGCCCACTACCGGTTCGACGGCGATACCGACGATTCCAGTGGAAATGGCCGCCACGGTTCCATCGGTGGCTTGACCTATTCTGCGGGCGTGAGTGAACAGTCCGCAGTCTTCAATGGCAGCGTGGGTGGCACAATTCCCGTGCAAAGTTCTCTTCAGAATGTGCTGACGAGTGGATTTGCGTTTGCCTATTGGGTGCGTTTCGACGAGGCCGAAAACTGGAAGAATCTATTTGAAGCAAATGGCTCATCCAGCTCAGGAACGAGCGGTGAGATATTCAATGAGACCAACCAAGGCACCGCTGTTCGATTCCAGATTCTTGGCGCGGAAATCAGCACACCGGACATCGGCATCGATACATGGGCTCACATCGTCAGCCAATACAATCCAGCTCTGGGTCGAATGGAACTCTATCTGAACGGTTCTCTCGTGGACCACACCACGGATGCCACGGCCTTCGTCGATGTTGATTTCACGTCATCAGTTTATGTTGGTCGCGACAATTACAACAGCTACCAGTTCCACAACGGCAGCCTCGACGACCTTCTGGTTTATGGCCGGGCCCTGAATGGTGCCGAAATCAGCCAACTAGCGACACAAGAAATTAATAATGCACCAGCACTCTCTCTGCCCTTGCTGCCGGTCGTGATGGCTGAGAACTCAACAGCGGTGGCCACGATCACCGCAACCGATGCGGACAATGATCCGCTGACCTATGCCATCACCGGCGGCGCCGACCTGGCATTATTCGCCATTGATGCCGACACCGGTGCCCTCAGCTTCCTCACCCCGCCGGACTTTGAAAACCCTGGCGACGCGGACGGCGACAATCTCTATGAGATCACGGTCACGGCCTCCGACGGTACCCTGACCTCCGAAGCCAAGACGCTGAGCGTCCTGGTCAACAACATCAATGAAGCCCCCATGGTACAGCCGACCGTGCTCATGCTCCCGGCGGGCGTGGTCGTCGCCGGGCAATTGATTGCCGTTGACATTGACACCGATCCCTCGGCCCTGACATTCAGCCTCGACACGGGTGCCAATCACGGAGCCGTTACCATTTCTGCCGACGGTGGATTTTTCTACACGGCGAACTCTGGATATGCGGGATCGGACAGCTTTGGGTTCGAGGTACAAGACGGTGCCGGTGGTGTTTCCAGCGGGACGGTTCAGGTTCAGGTGAACGCGGTTTCCGCAGCCCCCATGATCTTGGCGGGCGCCGAAGGTTCAGATTATCTCATCGGCGCAGCCGCCGCCGACCGTCTTTCCGGCGGCAGCGGCGACGACACGCTGCAAGGCAACGACGGCAACGACACGCTTTATGGTGATGCCGGATCGGATAGCCTGAGTGGTCAGGCCGGCAGTGATCTGCTTTATGGCGGCGCCGGTGCGGATGTGTTGAACGGTGGCGATGGCATTGATGCGGCCCGCTATGATGGCTCTGGGGCAGCCGTGACGGTGGATTTGGCGGCAGGCACCGGGCTGGGCGGTGACGCTGAAGGCGATACGCTCATTGCCATCGAGCAGTTGGTCGGGTCAAGCCATGGGGACGACCTGCGCGGCGATGATGCCGACAACATGATCCTGGGATACGGCGGTCATGATCGGCTTGTCGGCAACAATGGTGACGATCACCTTGAAGGGAATGACGGCAACGATACGTTATATGGTAATGCCGGAAACGACGAATTGAGGGGAAACTTCGGCAGCGACTTGCTTTATGGCGGGGCCGGCGCCGACGTGCTGAACGGTGGCGACGGCATTGATGCCGCCCGCTACGATGGCTCTGCCGCCGCGGTGACGGTTGACCTGGATGCGGGCACTGGTCTGGGGGGCGATGCCGAAGGCGATGCCCTGATCTCCATCGAACAACTGGTCGGATCGTCCTTTGGTGACGACCTGCGCGGTACCGCGGCCGGCAACATGATCCTGGGCCATGGCGGCCACGACCGGATAGCGGGCCGTGGCGGCGACGATCAGCTCGACGGCAACGACGGCAATGATACGCTTTTTGGCGATGCCGGATCGGATAGCCTGCGCGGCCAAGCCGGCAGTGACCTGCTCTATGGCGGCGCCGGTGCCGATGTGCTGAACGGCGGCGACGGCATTGATGCCGCCCGCTACGACGGCTCTGCGGCGGCGGTGACGGTGGATCTTGACGCGGGAACCGGACTGGGCGGAGATGCCGAGGGCGATACTCTGATCTCCATCGAACAGTTGGCCGGATCGTCCCATGGGGACGATCTGCGCGGCGACGATGCCAACAACATGATCCTGGGCCGCGGCGGTCATGATCGGCTTACCGGCGGCAACGGCGATGATCATCTCGACGGCAATGACGGCAATGACACTCTTTATGGCGATGCCGGATCGGATAATCTGAGAGGCCAAGCCGGCAGTGACCTGCTCTATGGCGGGGCCGGTGCCGATGTGCTGAACGGTGGTGATGGCATCGACGCGGCCCGCTACGACGGCTCCGCGGCCGCCGTGACGGTGGATTTGGCGGCAGGCATCGGGCTGGGCGGTGACGCTGAAGGCGATACGCTCATTGCCATCGAACAATTGGTCGGATCGTCCCACGGCGACGATCTGCGCGGTGATGCGGCCGACAACATGATCCTGGGCTATGGCGGCAACGACCGGATTGCCGGCGGAGACGGCGCTGATCATCTCGACGGCAACGACGGCAATGACACCCTTTATGGCGATGCCGGATCGGATAACCTGAGAGGCCAAGCCGGCAGCGACCTGCTCTATGGCGGTGCTGGCGCAGACGTGCTGGATGGCGGTGCCGGCATCGACGCGGCCCGCTACGACGGCTCCGCGGCCGGGGTCGTGGTGGACCTGGATGCGGGGACCGGCTCCGGCGGCCATGCCGACGGTGATACGCTGATCTCGATCGAACAGCTCGCCGGATCCTTCCATGGCGACGACCTGCGCGGCGATGCAACAAACAATATGCTCTTGGGACAGGGTGGAAACGATGTCCTGGAGGGCCGCGGCGGAGCGGACATACTGGCCGGCGGATCGGGCAGTGACAAGTTCATTTTCGGCTTCGGCGATGGTGCCGATACCATAACGGACTTCACCGCCGGCGGCGGCAGCGGAGATGCTATCGAACTGTCCGGCTTTGCTGGGATTGACGCTTTCGAGGATGTGCTGGCGGCGACATCCCAGCTAAGCGACGCCGTGGCCATCGATTTCGGCCATGGCGACACCCTCACCCTGACAGGCGTAACCCTGGCAGAGCTGCACCAAGACGACTTCCTCTTCTTGCTGTCGTGAGACGCAACGGGGAACCGGGGGCGGCAATCGCCCCCTCCGCCAACCTCGTCCACAATCACGCGTCGCGATCAACAAAGAGCCGGGGGAGGTGGTGACGACCGACCGCTTCTCAACATTCCGGTAGCGCAGCGTCAGCCCTTCGAGGTTGGGGGTCATGGCCCCCGAACACGAGCCCTCCACGGTCAACCCGGACTTACCCCGACCCGGGTTCGCGGTCGATAGGCACTCATTGACCAATGAGCATACAGTAAGTATCTGATTTTTAATAGAGTCGCTGATGTCATTCGCTCCGCGCGCCCG
>JANQJV010000059.1 GCA_028281465.1 Azospirillaceae bacterium
ACCATAGGGCACCCTGAACCATAGGGCACCCTGAACCATAGGGCACCCTGAACCATAGGGCACCCTGAACCATAGGGCACCCTGAACCATAGGGGTGGACTTCCAGGGGAGCAGCCATGCCCGGCGGAGATATCGACTACCGGGGCTTTCGCACCCGCACCTTCAACGCCGGAGACATCATCATCCGCCGCGGCGACACACCGAACTGTGCCTACATCGTCCAGGACGGCGAAGTCATCATCGCGTGCGGTCAGGGCCCCAGCCGCCACCACTTGAGCATGGTCCGGCCCGGCGGAATCTTCGGCGAGATCGCCGCCATCGACGGCAAGCCATCCGTGATTGAGGCCATTGCCACAATCGACACGGCTTGCCTGGTGGTCCCCTTGGAATTGTTGAACGAAAAGATCGCCAATGCCGATCCGTTTCTCCGTGCGCTGTTGCGCATTTTAGGTCGGAACCTGCGCACCGTGATCAAGGACCTGGATCAGCGCGACGGCCCGCAGTTAGCCGACATACCGATCGACGATGCGCTGGACAGCGACGACATAGGCACCACCAAACAGGTGGACATGCACCAGCAGCGGATAGAGGGTGTATAGGTCACGGCGCACTTCGAAAAAGCCGGGCTGAATCGGCCGATGTTCGTGATAGCGGCGAAAAAAGGCATCGCCAAAGGTGCCGAACAGGGTGCCGAAAGCCAGTTCCATCTCAGGGTCGGCATAGTAGATCGCAGGATCGATAACGCCAGTGACGCGCCCGTTCTTGGAAATTATATTGCCGCTCCACAGGTCTCCGTGAATCAGAGAAGGCGGCGATGCTGCCTCGAGCCACGACGGTAGACGCGCAGCGAGCTGGTCGATCCGCCGACGCAGGGAGACTGGCAAGCGGCCTTCCCGCACGACCAATTCGGCCATCGGCAGCAAACGGTGGTCGCGAAAAAAAACCAGCCAATCGAGTGTGGGCGGATTGGCCTGCACCAGTGGGCCGATCACCGTGTCCCAACCGAGCCCGTAGGTGTCGGCTTGAACGGCGTGCAGTCCGACCAGAAGCTCCGCCAGATGCTCCTCGGCGGCGGTCGTCAGGCCCTCGCCGCCCGGCATCCAGTCCATCACCAGCAGGTCCACCGTTCCAATGTGGACGCGCGGGATCGGAAGTGCCGGAGCATGAACCGCCAATGTGCGCAGCATGGCGGCTTCCAGGTCGAGCCGGGCGGCCCTATTGGAGAGAGCCCGTTTCGCCACCATCCGGCGCCCATCCGCCAAAATGAGTCCGCTCAACGCCGCATTGACGCCATCGCCCATACCGACGCATCGGACGATACGACCGGCAAGCGCCGTTTCAATGTGGGCCCGATCGCAATCCGAAAGAACGGTCATGCCACGCGGTCGCGCAACGCCACCAGCAGACCGCTGGCACCGGCTTCCACCAAATCGAGCACATGCTCGAACCCGGCACGCCCGCCATAGTATGGGTCGGGAACTTCGGAGAAGCCCGTTTCCGGAGCATAGCTCAAAAACAAGTCCAGTCTTTCTTGTCTGTCACCCGGGGCCAAGCGACGAAGCTGCGCCAAATGTCCACGATCCATGGCGAGAATGAGTTGGAAGCTATGGAAATCACGGGCCGTGACCTGGCGTGCGCGCAGATCATCAAGGTGGTAACCACGATTGGTCGCGGCAGCCCGGCTCCGCCGGTCCGGCGGGTCGCCAACATGGAAGTCGTGCAGGCCAGCCGAATCGGTGCGGATGCGGTGAGCCAGTCCGGCCCGGTCGAGTTTCTTGCGAAACACCACTTCTGCGGTCGGCGACCGACAGATATTGCCGGTGCAAACGAACAGCACCCCTAATCGCTCGGCTTCCGCAACCATGGTGCCCCCCATTTTCCAGCTTTCCACGTCGTTCCCGCGCTCGATATCGGGCGCGGCGGGCGCGGTGCAACCCTCCACCGCACCTCATCTTGCTGGGTCGCCCCTTGCCTGAACCCGGCCATCCGAGTAGGCTGCCGCCGACCTGTCACCGAGGATTACCAATGCAGTCGCTTTACCAACTGCTTCAAATGGTGCTTACTCTTTATTCCTGGATGGTCATTGCCTCTGCCATCCTGAGCTGGTTGATCGCATTTCGCGTCGTCAACCCGCACAACCAGGCGGTTTATATCGTCGGTGATTTCCTTTACCGAGTCACCGAACCGGCTTTGCGTCCAATCCGCCGCTTGCTGCCCCATCTCGGCGGCATCGATATATCGCCCTTGGTGCTGCTTCTTCTACTGTTCTTCCTGCAGAATCTGTTGGCAGAGTATTGGCCGCGCTAGAACCGCGCTCCGTCCCGCTCGGGTGCACCGCGGATGGTTTGTGCTGGCGCAACGGGATGATCCCAGGGCGGATGGTCCGATGCCAGTCTGGGACTGATTGCCCGTGGCTGACGGCCGATGCGCACGCAAGGTCTCGATCACGGCTCCGCCAAGCGATGGCAAGGCGAACCGGGCGGTGACCGCACTGTCGGCAGAGAACTGGAAAGTGGGCAGAGTACTGGAAACGCCCGAAGCGACAGGGCACGCCGGTCTCCGGTCGCTGGCCCAGCCGATCGTACCAGGGTGTTTCGAGTGACCTGGGATGCGGAGTGGGGTGAGAGACGGACTGTGTTCCCGCCTTGAGAGGAGAACCGGCAGGGGGGGTAAATCATGGCCATGGCGAGGGTCATTGACGGTCAAGCAACCGCGCTTGCATTGCGCACCCATCTGCACCGCACCGTCATCCATCTGACGGCAGCCCACGGTGTGAGACCCGGACTGGCCGTCGTACTGGTCGGCGACGATGCCGCCAGTCACGTCTATGTACGCAACAAGGAGCGAGCCACCAGAGAGGCCTGCATGGCGTCGTTTGTACACCGCCTGCCTGCTGACACCTCGGAAGCGGCGCTGCTCGGCCTGATCGCCCGGCTCAACGCCGATGCGGCCATACACGGCATTCTCGTGCAATTGCCCTTGCCCCCACACCTTCGTGCCGACGTCGTGCTCGAAGCAATCAATCCGGCCAAAGACGTAGACGGTTTTCACCCGATCAACGTGGGTCGTCTGACGACCGGTCTGCGCACCCTCGTGCCGTGCACACCGCAAGGTGCGCTCATATTGCTGCGCACCGAGCGGCCGGACCTGACGGGGTTGCGCGCTCTTGTGCTCGGCCGTTCCACCATCGTCGGCCGCCCCATGGCACAACTCCTGCTCGCCGCCGACTGCACGGTCACAGTTGCCCACTCTCGAACCCGCGACCTGGCCGATGAGTGCCGGCGTGCCGACATCCTGATCGCCGCGGTCGGGCGGCCGCACATGGTCCGCGGCGACTGGATCAAGCCAGGAGCCTTGGTGATCGATGTCGGCATCAACCGCATCAAGGACACAACGACCGGAAAGATTCGGTTGGTCGGCGATGTGGCTTACGCTGAAGCGCTCGAAAACGCCGCTGCGATCACCCCCGTTCCAGGCGGCGTCGGACCGATGACCATCGCTTGTCTGCTCCGCAACACCCTAGTGGCTGCCTGTCAGCAATCCGGCATCACGCTGGACCTCGACGCAGAGCATCGACCATGATGACCGCGTACAGCCGAAACCTGGACGACCCGTTGGGCCAGCCCCTCGCCGTGGGCATGGCGCTGCCGGCCGACTGCACCTGGCTTGATCTACTGCAACCGAGCGATGCCGAACGTCGGCATGTCGAAGCCCAATTCGCGATCGAATTGCCGACGCGGGCCGAGATGAAGGAGATCGAAGCATCCAGCCAACTCTATGTTGAAAATAGCACGCTGTTCCTGACCACGCCGGTGATCTGGCGCACCGAGACGCCGCACCCGGAACAGGGCGAACTCTCCTTCATTTTAACCGGACGGCACCTCATCACCATGCGCTATGCCGATCCGCGCTCCTTCGCGATTTTCGCCCAACGGGCCCAAAAGCAACGCGACCTTGTGGCCAGCGCGGAGGACGCGCTCCTGGGTCTGCTGGACGCGGTGATCGACCGGCTGGCCGATGTCTTGGAACTGATTGCAGCCCGCATCAACGCACTCTCCAACCGCATCTTTGCTACGGGCGCGGCCAGTGCAAACAGTAAACAGACGCTCAAATCGGCTGATCTGAACGAAGCCTTGGCCGGAATCGGGCGAGCCGGAGACTTGAACCACAAACTGCGCGGCAGCCTGGCCGGATTGGAACGCCTCGCCGTTTTCCTGGCCTCGACCACGGTGGCCCGCATGCACAAGGAGCAAAAGAACGCACTCAAGACGCTGTCGCGCGACCTCAGATCAGTCAGTCAGCAAGCCGCTGCCGTGACCCAGGAGATCAATTTCCTGTTGGAAGCGACACTCGGTCTGATCAATATCGAACAGAACAACATCATCAAGATATTCTCAGTGGCCGCGGTCGCCTTCTTGCCGCCGACCCTCATCGCAAGCATCTACGGCATGAATTTCCAAGCCATGCCCGAATTGGATTGGGGTTACGGCTATCCGGTGGCCTTGGGCCTGATGGTGCTGTCCGCCGTGCTGCCGGTCCTCTACTTCAAGCGCAAGGGATGGTTGTGATGCCGCGGCGCCGACGTCAGGGCGGACCATGACCGCGGCAGACTGGAGCCGGATGAGCATGTCAGCCCTGGCCGGGTCGGACCGGGCCGGCAGCGTGGTCGTGCTGCCG
Source organism: Azospirillaceae bacterium (assembly GCA_028281465.1). Taxonomy (GTDB): domain Bacteria; phylum Pseudomonadota; class Alphaproteobacteria; order Azospirillales; family Azospirillaceae; genus JANQJV01. The sequence goes on from JANQJV010000059.1 coordinate 4,678, forward strand.
CTGGCGGCCGTCGAACAACACGGTCCACATTTGCCGACGGGGGTCGATGCCCTGATCAACCAGGGCATTCTGGGGCGGGCCTTGGCACGGGTGCCGGACGAGCTTTCGGTTCTGGTTCTGCCCATGCAATCGGTGGGCAAGAGTAATGAACACCAAGCGTTCCCAGGCACACTCTCGTTATCCGCGCAGACTCTGATTCATGTGATCACTGACCTTGGTGAGTCGGTGCACCGCAGCGGTTTTCGCCGCCTGCTCTTGTTCAACAGCCATGGCGGCAATCCACCGGCCATGGAGCTGGTCGCGACGGATCTGCGCGTGCGTCTGGGCATGCTGGTGGTGTGCTGCAGTTGGCACCGGCTGGGCTTGCCCGAAGGCGCGATCGCGGAGCATGAACGCCGCCACGGCATCCATGGTGGCGAAATCGAAACCGCCATGATGCTGCACCTGCACCCCGAGCTCGTGGACATGGGCCAGGCACAGGATTTCGAAACGGAGGCGGCCCGCCTCGCTGAACAGTACCGACATCTGCACGCAACCGGCGGGATCACCTTCGGCTGGCAGACCCAAGACCTGCACCCGTCGGGGGCTTGCGGCAACGCCCGCCGCGCCGATGCCGCCACCGGCCAGCGCCTGGTCGAACACGCCGCCCAGCAACTGGTGGTTCTGTTCCAGGATATTGCCCATTTTGACCTCGACCGCCTGCAGACTGGACCGATGGGGTTGCCATAAGCCAACAGTGGCGTGCCGGCTCCAAAGGGCGCGGTCCGGCCGTGTCGGCATTTGTCGGCAGAATGGCCCCGTCATGACCATCAAACGGTCCGCTACAATCCAGGATTTTGAATGCAAGACGATCCAGGGAACATTGGCCGCGGGTCTGACCGCCCAGCCGGCCGTTGGGACCGATACTGTGACTTGGCTGGGGCGGCCCACTCCGCCGCGCGTCAACTCGGAACCGGCTGGACCGACTTCGCCATCGCCGATCCGACCGACAAGACCATGGTCACGACCGCATAGGGTACGCCGAGGATCGGCGGCGTGCCGCAGAAGCGTTCGACGTCCCTGTGCCGGCACATGGGACGCGCGATAGACATGATCGGACTCACGCGCAGTGTGATAAGATTGCAATGAATATGTTGAAATTACTCGAATGCCGCCACGGCAACGCGGTCAACCTGCGGCGCCTCATCGGCGCGCGATGTCTGAACGCCCCCAAAGCCGTATAGTCCGTGTTCTTCCAGCGGCAGACACACCCTTCCTCAGGGCGGACTTGGCGCGACAACGGGCAGGCTGAGAACCTCCCTTTCCCAGCTTACCCGTCCCGACGCCGCCTGGCACCCAACCGATCGTGCGCCCTGGCGCTTGTAGAAGGCGACGGCTGGCGGATGCGACACGATTCTGACTGTCGCCGCACCATGGGAAAACGCCTGCGCCACCATATGCGCAAACAACTGGCGCCCGACACCGGACCCTTGCCATGCGTCGGCAACGAACATCAGGTCGAGTTCAGCCCGTTCTCCGAGAACCAAGCTATAGAATCCGACGATGCGCCCGTGCACGACAGCAACAAATACCTGGTCCCGGCTAATCTGATCGGCGGTGATCCGATAGCCCTCGATCATGGCGACGTACCGGCCCCGATATGCCTGTGACGCATGCATCAAGTCGGTCAAGGGAGCAGCGTCACCAGCATCGGCCCGACGGATCGAACAGGGTGTCGTAGAATGGCCTACCGTCACCGACATTCGCTCGTTCCTCCTGCGGATTGCCCCCCTGCGGATTGCCCGGTGCCCCCTTGCCATCCTCCTATGCGGACGGGTCACCCCGTGCAGCCGAACCCGGCACGAGCAAGGCCCATCATCATGTGGTCGGCACCACCGCCATGGCTTCGACCTCGACCAGAAGGTCAACCATCGCCAAACCGGCGATGATCAGGGTCGAGGCAGGCAGCGGTGGGGTAAAGTATCGGTCGCGGATGGCGCGATAGGCCAACAGGTTCTGCCGGTCGGTCAGAATAACGCCGAGACGGATAACGTCGGCCGGCCCAGCCCCACCCGCCTGCAACACCGCCATCAGGTTCTCGAACGCCTGCACGCACTGTGCCTCGAAATCGCCGATACCAATGATACTACGGTCCTTCGCCAGGCCGATCTGCCCGGACACCACAAGAATCTCGCCGGTGACCGAAACGGCGTGGCTGTATCCGATCGGTGGGTGCACCGTCTGCGGATCGAGATGCAGGAGACTGGTCATGACACTCCTTGGTGATGGCCATCGATGGATTACGCCGGAACTCTACCCGACTACAGCATTGTCCGGGCGTTCTGCATGCCTTGCATGCGGCAATTTGTGGAGGCCAACCGAACCGCCTCGGCCATTTCACTTCACGATCGGTCCGATCCCTCACCCGCGGGTGATTGCTATGGCATGCGATCTGGTGCGCAGCAGCCACGTGGACGACAACCGCCCCCTGCACCGCATGGCCGAGTAACCGGAGATGGTGGAACACCTGGTACGGGCGTTCCACCCCGTGGCGATGGTCGCCGGCATCGACGCCACCCGGATGAAGCCGCTGCCGACGAAACACTGTTCCGATCGTGGCAACCGTGGCGTGTGCCGCGACGGAATTGATCCAAGACCGCATCGACCACATCCATGCCGCCGACCTCAACGACTTCCTCACCTGGAGCGATGCTGTTCTCGATGCCGAAACACTGGGAGACGTGTTCGGCCCTGGGACACGAGACAGCACCTGACCTCGACGACCCAAATCCTTACCCCTGTTTTGGCCGAGGGGGAGGCGGGGACCGTTCGAACCTCTGGGAGGTCGTCAACAGCAAGCGGCACCGTCAGGCCGAGGCGCCTTTCTGCAGGGCGCGCCGGATCAGAGCTTTGGCCGCCTCGGCATCACCCCAATCGCCGATGCGCACCCATTTACCCGGTTCCAGATCTTTGTAGTGCTCGAAGAAATGCTCAATCTGGCGCAGTAGGATCTCCGGCAGATCTGTGTAGCTGTGGATTTTGTCCCATTCCTGCCCGAGCGCCGACGATGGTATGGCAACGATCTTCTCATCCTGGCCCTTGTCGTCTTCCATCACCAGAACGGCCAGGGGCCGCACGTTGATGACGCAGCCAGGCACCAACGGCCGGGCAACGCAGACCAACACGTCGAGCGGGTCGCCATCTTCGGCCAGTGTGTTGGGAATGAAGCCGTAATTGCCGGGATACGTCATCGGCGTGTAAAGGAAGCGGTCGACCACCAAAGTGCCGGCGGCCTTGTCCATCTCGTATTTGATCGGTTGCCCACCAACCGGGACTTCGATGACGACATTGACGTCGTCGGGTGGGTTGTTGCCGGCGGCGATGGCGTCAAGGCGCATCGAATCGTTCTCCCAACGGGGCTTTCTCGCACGGCTCACTCAATAACGAACCGAGTACCGTCACCACAAGTCTGGCGGCATGCGTTCCGATCACTGCCGCATTCCGTCGGATCGCCCGGTGCCATTCATCCACCCGACCACAGTGGGCGGGATCGTCGCCACGGCATGGGGCACGGCCTGTGACATGATCCCGACCATGACCGCGGGCACACCGAAGGTAATGGTGGTCATGACCCAGGGGCCCGGTACCGTCACCCGAATGACCTGGATGGCCGCCTGGGATCCGACCAGACCGACCAGATAAAGCGTGCCGAAGACGGCTGCATAGGCTGCCACCGTGGTTCGCGACGGCAACTCCAGGGCCTGTGCGGGCGAAAGCGTGCCCACCAACCCGCCACACACCACGGCGACCAGGACAATCCGCCTCCATGATCGTAGCATGGCCCATCCCCAACACCCCAATGCAACCAGCGAGACTACACCGGGTCTTGCCCACGCGGCCAATGGTATTCGATGCTCAGCTCACCATCGGCGTCCGCATGTCTGCCCCGCACCACCTCCCACGCCTCCGGCACTGACCGCCGCGATTCGAAACAGTACGATCGGACGTCCTTACCGAGCCCGAACCAGTCCCCATGAAGTTCTTGGTGTCGCCCGCACTGTTGCTCGCCTTGGCCACCCTTTTCTGGGGCGGCAATTTCGTCATCGGACGTGCCGTGGTGGCAGAGATTCCACCAATCGGGCTCAGCATCTGGCGCTGGCTGATCGCCCTGGCCGTGCTGCTCCCGTTCACCGCCGGGCCCCTTTGGCGGGACCGGAAGGCACTCTTGGCGCATTGGCGAATCATCGTGATCCTTGGCGTCACTGGCATCGGTGCCTTCCACACCTGTGTCTATGTCGCCCTGATCGACACCTCGGCTGTCAGCGCCGCACTTTTCATGGCGCTGACGCCGCTCATGATTCCGCTGTTTGCCTATGCGATCGACCGGGAGCGGCCGACCGGCCGGCGCCTGGTGGGCGTGGTGATCTCATTGCTCGGCGCCGTGGTTCTGGTGACACGGGGTGACCCCGCAGTGCTGGTCACACTCACCGTCAATCGGGGCGACGGCCTGATGCTGTGTGCGGCCGCACTCTGGGCCCTCTACTCGGTTCTCCTACGGCACCGCCCCACCGGTGTGCCAAGCCTGTCGCTGCTCACCGCCCTGACCGTGACCGGCACCCTGTCCCTCCTACCCGCCTATGCCTGGGAGCTGGCGAACCATGGCGGCTTCGCCATCACCGGTGCAAGCGTCGCCACCATCGCCTATCTGGCCGTATGCGCGTCACTCTTGGCCTACATCTTCTGGAACCGGGGCGTCACCGAAATCGGTGCCGCCCGTGGCGGCCATTTCATGCATTTGGTCCCGGTTTTCGCTTCGGCACTGGCCATCCTATTCCTGGACGAGACGGTCGAAGGGTTTCATCTGGCTGGCGCCAGTTTGGTGATTTTAGGCATTGCCGCGGCCACGGAACGATCGGCCCCAGCTTAGCCACGGGACGCCCGCGTGCGCCCAGACCCCGGTCATCCACCGTGACCGGGCTGCTCCGGTAAACGGAGCAGCCCATGGTCGATCAGGCCGCCAACTCGCCACGCGCGGGATAATCGTTCTTGATGACGAAGTCCAACGCCTGCAGGATGTCATCCAATTTTGGCCGCGCGAACGGCATGGTCTGCACCGACCCGAAGTAAAGCGTGCCGTCAGCACGGATCAGGAACAGGCCCGGCTCGATGAAACGGGCGGGTTCCCTGTCATTGCGGGCAGCCGACAGGTAGAGTCCCCAGTGTCGTGCCGCCTCGAGATCAAAACCGTAGCCGATGGGCAACGCCCCGATCTCCCAGCTCTGCTTGGCCTCCCGGGCCCGTTCCATACTGTCACTGGAAATCGCGATCACTGTGGTGCCAAGCGCCTGGAACTGCCGTAGTTTCTGATCCAACGCGCGCAAATACCCTTTGCAGATCGGGCAATGCAGGCCCCGGTAGAAAACGATCAGCGTGAAGGGCTCAGGCGTCTGGTCGGCAAGACGCCAAACCGGCCCGTCGACCGTCGCGATTTCAAGGGTCGGCAACGGCTGCCGTGGCATCAAGCGTGTCATGCAATTTCCCCAATTCTTTCGTGTATTTCTTCAGGACTCCGGCACTGCATTTCACAGCAAGGCATGGCCGGTTCTAACGGACCCAGACATGGGCTCGCGAACATGGTCCTGCGCTCACATCCGAGTCACCATTTCGCGTGGCCATGTGGGCAAACCCGACAAACCAAACCAGCGGACCTCGCCAAGCCCAGGCCTTGTGCCCCGTCGCGCACACCGGCCATACTCCACGCCTTGAAAGGAGGCTTGCCATGCGTGTCTTGATTACCGGCGGCTGCGGGTTCATTGGCCACAAGCTGGCGCAACGCCTGGCCACCACCGGTCGGGTTACGGTTGCCGGACGTACACCGGCGACGATTGAACGGCTGGTGGCGACGGATGTCACCGAACCACCGCAGCGGATACCGGGTGTACGCTATGTGCTGGGTGACCTGGGCGATACCGACGTGTTGGCGGACGCTCTGGGCGATGGCATCGATCTGGTGGTCCATCTGGCCGCTGTGGTCAGCGGCGCTGCGGAACGGGATTTCGATCTGGGCATGCGCGTCAACCTGGACGCCACCCAACGGCTGCTCGAACAGTGCCGGCGCATGGCAGCGCCGACCCCACCGTGCTTGGTATTCGCCAGTTCGGTCGCCGTCTTCGGGGCTGCCCCGCCTGTGGTGCACGACGACACGCCGGCGACCCCACTGACGTCCTATGGCACGCAGAAAGCAATGGCCGAATTGCTCATCAACGACATGAGCCGCAAGGGATTCCTGGACGGACGCAGCCTGCGCCTGCCAACCATCGTCGTGCGCCCGGGCAAGCCCAATGCAGCCGCCTCGTCCTTCGCCAGTTCGATCCTGCGCGAGCCGTTACAGGGACAACCCACACAATGCCCGGTGCCCCGCGACACCGCGGTCTGGGTGCTGTCGCCGCGCCGTGTGGTCGATGCATTTTTGCACGCGGCCGCCCTACCGCCCGACGCCTGGGGCAATTGGCGCGTCCTCAACCTGAACGGGCTGAACACAGATGTCGGCGCCATGGTCACCGCCATGGCCAAGGCTGGCGGCGACCCGGCTCTGATCGATTGGACGCCGGACCCATTCATTCAGCAGATTGTTGCGACCTGGCCAACTCGCTTCGAAGCCGCCCGGGCCCGCACCATGGGCTTTCCAACCGACGACGGCATCGATACGATCATCGCTGCTTTCCTAGAAGACGATCGCCGATTGCCGGGCGCCGGGACATGATGGACGCACCAGCCGCTTCAGCGCGTCATGAACCGTCCTCCCAGCGTTTCGGCTCAAACCATGCCCGCGTTCGGTTGGCAAGGGCAACCAGGGATAACATCACCGGGACCTCGACCAAGACACCGACAACTGTGGCAAGGGCCGCCCCCGAATTGAGCCCAAACAAGCTGATGGCCACAGCCACCGCCAACTCGAAGAAGTTGGAGGTGCCGATCAGAGCACAGGGGGCCGCGACATCGAAGGGGACCCGCCAAAGCCTGGCCCATCCATACGCGATGGCGAAAATGCCGTAGGCCTGGAGTAGGAGCGGCACCGCGATCAAGACAATCACCAACGGCCGTTCGAGGATCACGGGCCCCTGCAACCCGAAAAGCAACACCACCGTGGCGAGCAGGCCGAGTATGGACGTGGGCTTCAGGCCATGGGTGAATCGGTCGACGGCCGCCAAATCGCCGTCGTGCCGCCGGATCAACCGCTGCCGGGTGATGGCACCGGCCACGAGCGGGATCACCACATACAGCAGGACAGACAGCAAGAGGGTTAGCCATGGCACGGCCAGATCCGTCACACCGAGCAGGAGCGCCACAATGGGTGCGAACGCGACGATCATGATCACGTCATTGACCGAAACCTGAACCAGTGTGTAGGTCGGATCGCCTCGGGTGAGTTGACTCCACACGAACACCATGGCGGTACAGGGGGCGGCACCGAGAAGGATGAGTCCGGCGATGTACTGCTGTGCGTCCGCCGGCGCAATCCAATCGGCAAACACACCCTCAAAGAACAGCACCGCCAAGGCCGCCATGGTGAACGGTTTTACCAGCCAATTGACCACGAGGGTGATGACAAGGCCTTTCGGGCGATCCCCGATATGGCGCAAGCTGGAAAAATCCACCGCCACCATCATGGGGTAGATCATCAACCAAATCAGCACGGCAACGACGAGATTGACGCGCGCGACTTCGAGCGCTGCCAATCCCGCGAACAGACCGGGTACCGCTGCCCCGAGCACGATCCCGATGAGGATGCACAGGGCGACCCAAAGGCTCAGATAACGCTCGAAGCGCCCCATCACGGGGCGCACGGCGGCGTGGTCGGCGGTCGTGTCGACGGCCATGGGACTCTCTCTCGGTGGCGGTGGGCAAGCCGAAACGATCAGGTGGGAGCAGCCTCGACGGATCGGTTCCGGCCAATATCGGCCAGATGCCTGGATAGGCTTAACCGATCCAGACCCTCCAGACGCAGGCTGGCGAAAATCTTGATGCGGCTTTCCAGCTCGAGATAGATGCGTTTGAACGTCTTGTAGACGTGCGCGTCATCTCCAATCGCCTGAGCGGGATCTTCGACACCCCAATGCGCAGACATGGGCTGGCCGGGCCAGACCGGGCACGGCTCCGACGCCGCCTGGTCGCACACGGTGAAAACGAAATCCAGCGGCGCGCTGTCGGGCCGGGCGAATTCGGACCAGTCCTTGCTGCGCAACCCGTCGGTCTCATAGTTCAAAGCCTTGAGCAATGTCAGCGTCATCGGATGGATGGTCCCCCTTGGCCGGCTGCCTGCGCTGTAGCTGACAAAGCGCGCCGGACCAAAGCGCCGCAGCGCGCACTCAGCCATGATGCTGCGGGCGGAATTGCCGGTGCACAGGAACAGCACCGTGTAAGTTTTCTGGGTCATCATGACTCTGGCTTTCCATTTGCGAACCACACCCCGGCTTGGCCGCAAGATGGTGACGTTGCCTCAAAATTCAATACTTCTAGAATTACAGTTTTTGAATGACGGCCTCAGCAGAGGCGTGTGGGACGATGAACCTGTGGGACGGTGAACCAAGGTGCCGATCCGCCCGCCATCGACGGTCCGGCGCGGTGACACCCGGTCGCAGGGCACGTCTGTCCCCCTTGCGCTCACCGCTGCCCCGTGATCCTCTCCCCGGACTTTGGATGATGACCGGATGCCGGTGACGCCATGTCGACCCAATCACCCGTTTCCATAGACGATGTGCCGACCCGTGTGGCACGCATCGAAACCGAGGTGCGCCAGCTCCAGACCGGGATGAGCCACATCGAAACCGTCCTGGCACGGATCGAAAACCGCCTGGACAGGCTACCCAACCGTGACGACTTGACCCGACTGGCGCACCGGCTGGCGCCCACGACACACCGGCCGCCGCTCGGCTGGTTCAGCCTTGTCGTCATCCTTGGGTTGATGGCGATTCTGGCTATCACGCTGTACGATGTGCTGATGCTGGCGTCGGTGGGCTGACCGGGCGGACCAGTCGCCGTGTCAGGGCCGGCACTCCTCTCGGTGATGCGTGAGGACGGCGTTGCCAGCATTTCGTTGAACCGGCCGAACAACGGCAACGCCTTGACCCGCGCCATGCTCCAGGCGCTGTCAGCCACCCTGGACCAGGTTGCTGCTACCTGGACGACCCGGTGTGTCTTGCTCCGGGCCATCGGTCCCATGTTCTGTGCCGGATTCGATGCCGATGACACGTCCGAAGCAGAAAGCAGGCCGGAGGCGCACGGCGGTGACACGGCACTCGGTCCGGTGATTGTGCGTCTGGATGCTCTGAACAAACCGACCATCGCGCTGGTGCACGGCGCGGCGGACGGAGCCGGGCTCGGGCTCCTGGCCGCATGCGATATCGTTCTCGCCGCCGACGATGCTCGGTTCACCCTGGTCGATCCGACCCTCAACATCCCACCCCCCGCCGCCATGCCGGCGATCCTGGGTGCCATGGGGCGACGTGCGGCTGGGCGCTATGCCTTGACCGGAGAGAGCTTGTCGGCCCTCGAAGCGCATCGGCTGGGTTTGGTGCACGAAGTGCTGCCGGCACACATGCTGAACGCTGCCGGCCAAACAATGATCGGTAAACTGCTGTCACGCGGAGCCGCAGCCCAGGAACGAGCCAAGTCCTTGAGCCGCTCCGCAGAGACGGTGGATGGGACCACCCTTTGGCATCCGCAATCAAATCCGGATGCGCATGGCTGCACCTCGACCTGAACGGGGACCATGCCCATTTGGGCCATCACCGAACATTTGCTGGCAACCGCGCACCGCTGCCGACTATACACTTCGTTTACCTGCGATGTGCGGGTGCGCCGACTCCGATGGCACCCGGGCATAGGCCCGCCTCCCTCTGACGTCGCCGTCCGGCGCGTCGTTTCTTTTCGCACGCCAAGGGGTGCGCAATGCGATTTGATGTTCTCGATAGCTTGCTGAACCGTGGCCAGTCCTCTGCTTCACAGCGCGACAAAGCGGCCGTGGCCATGGCTGGCGGGGGTGAGCCGGATGCAATCATGTCGAATGGCAACGGACAGCACGACCGCTTGGCCGAGTTGGAGGCCTTTGCCTCTTCCATGGCCGACCGCATCGGCGCCATGGGCATCGAAATCGCCGATGTGGCTGGCCACCTGGGCAGCGTCAGCGCCGCTGTGGCCGATCAAGCGGAACGGCTGCAGACCCTGGACCACATGGCCGAGGACATGCTGGATAGCAACCGCCGCATCACCGACGCCACCGACCAGGCACTTGGTATGACCCGTGGAGCGGCCTTGCACATGGCAAAATGCTGTCGGGCCATCGAAGGCGCCATGGAAGAGTTGCTGACCTTGTCCGATGGGGCCGCGACCCTGGCAAGCCAAGTCGGCGCCCTCGCTTCGGTACTGAACGAAGTGTCATCGGTCTCTGGCCAGATCGAAGCCATCGCTAAGCAGACCAACCTGCTCGCTCTGAACGCCACCATCGAGGCGGCTCGGGCCGGGGAAGCCGGACGCGGTTTTGCCGTCGTAGCCAACGAAGTCAAGCAGCTTTCCACCAAGTCGGGCGATGCCGCCCGCAAAATCTCCGAAACTCTGGGCACCGTGTTCACGCAGCTCGATGCGTTGACGTCGCAAACCGACGAGAACCTGAAGAAAGCGGCGGCGGCGCGCGAGGCCAACGGAGCAGCCGGGAGTGCTCTCAACATGTTGCACGGACTGTCGGGCGATCTGGACCAATTGCTCGCCAACATGGATTCCGTGCAGTCTTCGGCACGCGAAAATCTTTCCCACTGCGATCAGACCCAGCAGGAAATCAAAGCGCTGTCGGCATCCGGCACCCAGTCGCGCGAGGGCCTCACCGCCTTGAATCTGCGGACCGACCGCATCCGTGGGGCGAGTGAGGAGATCATGCGTCTCATTGCCGACACGGGTATCGAAACCACCGATACGCCCTTGCTCAATCTCTGCCTCGACAAGGCCGCCGAAGTTAGCCGCGTCTTCGAGCAGGCCGTCGCGGACAAGCGCATCAGTGTCTCCGACCTGTTCGACGAGACCTACAAGCCGGTGCCGAACAGCAATCCGGAACAATTCACCACACGCTTCACCACCTTTACCGATCAGGTGATTCCCGGCATTACCGAGCCAGTTCTCGCTCGGGATTCGCGAATCGTTTCCTGCGCACCGGTGGATAGAAACGGGTACCTACCCACCCATAACAAACTGTATTCGAAGCCGCAGAAACCAGGTGATTTCGAGTACAATGCCGCCAATAGCCGCAACAGGCGTCTGTTCAATGACAATGTCAGCTTGGCGGCGGCGCGTAATCGCAACCGATTCATTATGCAGATTTACCGCCGCGACATGGGCGGCCAGTTCGTCACGATCAAGGAATTTGCTGCACCGATCATGATTTCTGGGCGACACTGGGGCAACTTGCGGCTCAACTATCGCCACGAGGCGTAAAACGGCACTCTGCTCACCGCCAACACATTAATTAACATTCCATTAACTGAGTGTGCCGAGTCTCGGGGCATTGTCGTCGATATGGCAGCCATCACGGACGGGTTCTCGGCCATGACAAGCCCACTTTCCGCCAACTTCTCCGATCTCAAGCGCGCCCTCGGAGCCTTCCCGGCCACGTCTGACCCGCCGTCGGGACCATCGGCATCGAAGCCCGCACAAGCCGATGCCCCGACCGGCGACACCGTGCGGCTGTCGGACGATGCCTTGAGGAAACTGGCCGAACAACAGGAGGCCCTGGCCGTCCTGAATGCTCTCTCCGATTTCCTAAGCAGCCTGCAAGACAAGGACGCTCAAGAGGCGTCCGGCATGATCATCGATGCACTGGCCGGACGGAACCCGGGGCTTATCCGGGGTGATACCCGGGACAACGCCACCCTCGCCGGCAGCGCCGCAGACGACGTGCTGATCGGTGGCCACGGTGCAACAATCACGGGCGGCGCCGGCGACGACCGCATTCTGGCCGGCGACCGAGCAACGATCGACGGCGGCACCGGCAACGACCGCATCCGGGCCGGGAACCGGGCCGACATCCGGGGCGGAGCCGGCAGTGACAGCATTACCGCCGGGGATTATGCCAAGATCGACGGCGGCACCGGCGACGATACGATCTCGGCGCGCGATTTCGCCCAGATTTTTGGCGGAAGCGGCAATGACCGCATCAACGCCGGCTTCAAGGCACGCATCGATGCCGGGGTCGGCGATGACCGTGTTCACGCAGGCGATGCTGCGCACATCAAAGGCGGGGAAGGCTTTGACATCCTGTCGGCCGGCGACTATGCCCGGATTGACGGGGGAGCGAACAGCGATCGCATCACCGCCGGTCATTTCGCCTTCATCAATGGCGGTGCCGATGCCGATGTCATCTATGCTGGCGACGGCGCCCAGATCTACGGCGGTACGGGCGACGACCTGGTGCGGGCCGGAGACTTCGCGCGCATCGACGGCGGCAGTGGCAGGGACGAGATATCGGCCGGCGTCGCTGCCCGGATCGACGGTGGGCGGGGCGCCGACCGGATCACCGCTGGCGACTTCGCTGAGATCACCGGTGGCACCGGCTTCGACCGGATCGTCTCCGGCCGCTTCGCCCGCATCGACGGTGGCGCGGGCGACGACGTGATTTTAGCCGGCAGCAACGCGCAAATCTCGGGCGGCTCCGGCAACGACAAGATTGCCGTTGGCCACACGTCCACCGTCGATGGTGGCGCAGGTTTCGACGTCCTGGCCGTCGGCAACGGCAGCCGGGTGCAGACCGGCAGCGGCGGCGGCGAAGTCTATGGGGCCAACAATGTCCGGGTAACCGCTGGGGCCGGCAACGACCATCTGTTTCTGGGCCACAACGCCAGCGTGCGTAGCGGCAACGAGGGCGATTACGTGGTGGCAGGCGACGGAGCCGCCATCGAAGCTGAAGGCGGCTTCGACGAAGTCTACACTGGGCGCAACAGCTTTCTATACGGTGGCACCGGCAACGACATCTTATCGGCCAAAGAGGGATCGCGCATCGATGGCGGTGCCGGCCGCGACACGCTGTATGCCGCCGGCAACTCCCGGGTCTCTGGGGGAACCGGCAACGATGCGATCTTCGTTGAAAACGGCAAAGAAGTCCGCCTGGAATTCTCGATCGGCGATGGCATAGACACCGTGACTGCCCGCCAATCCGCCGCCGACAACGCCTACCGCAGGGCCGTAGCCATGGCCCCCAATGATGCCCGTCCGATCCGTGCCGCCGTCGCGGGTACAGAAGTTGCGGAGGCCGATTACTCCAGCACGCGGCTGGTGTTCCGCGACCGCGCCGCTGACGCTGCCCAGGTAACCCGGGACGGTCGTGATCTGGTCGTCTCGTTCACCGACAGTAGCGATCGCATTACCATTCGCAACGCCGCCAACGGCACCGCTCCGGTTCTCGAATTCCAAGGCGGTACCGTGTTCCGCTTCGAAGGCAATGGGACGTGATGTATCCGCGGGTCGAACGGCCCGGCACAGAGGTCCTTTCTTACGGCGTATCCGGTACCGGGGCCGGAGCGCCGTCTTGCTCGACCGCAGCCTCAGCAGCGGCACTGGCGAGATAGGCCCGTTCATCGCGGCTAAGTGGGGCATTGACGTTGACCTCGACGTGCCGCGAGGCCAAACGGATACCGTTGTCATCGAAGGCTTGCAAGATGCGCTGGTAGGTCTCCCGGCGGATCACCCATTGCTCGCCGGGCTTGGTCATGAACTTGACGCCCACGACCATATTGAACTCCTCCATCCGGCGCACGCCTTGTGACTTCACCGGTTCGAGAATATGCTTGCCGTATTCTGGATGCTCCAAGAGTTCTTGGCCAACCCGTTTCACGATCTTCTTCACCTTGGTTAGATCGGTCTCGAACGGCACGCGGAACTCAAGCTTCATGATGATCCAGTCGCGACTGTAGTTGGTCAGCGACTTCATTTCACCAAACGGCAGCGTATGCACCGCACCACGATGGTGCCGGATGCGCAGGCTGCGCAGCGACATGGCCTCCACCGTGCCGCGCAGTTCACCGACCTCTATGTATTCGCCAACACGGAAGGCGTCTTCCAACAGGAAGAACACCCCGGCCACAATGTCGCGCACGAGCGTCTGGGCGCCGAAACCAATGGCGATGCCGACCACACCGGCGCCCGCCAGAAGCGGCCCGATGTCAACGCCCAGTGACGACATCACGATCAACGTTACCATAACCAGCAACACCACCATGATGAAATTGCGGATCAACGGCAGCAGAGTGCGCGCGCGGGCGCCAGGGCCGGCGGCACCGCCGCCTTCGCCGGTCTCCGATGGCAAGACACCACCGCCCGGAGGGCCGCCCAATTCTTCCAATTTGTGGTCGATGGTCGCCTTCACGGTCTGCCAGATCAAATCGGCCAAAAGGAGAGTCAAGATAATGTCGGCTCCGGCCTGGAACGCCTCCCCCAAGAGCCCCGTGCCACCGGCCAGAGCCACGACGTCGAGGCCCCAGGCAATGGCCAAAGCAAACAGCGTGGCGATACCAAGCAAGAAGCGCACCAACCGCTGGACGACCGGCAGGAAAGCCGGTTGCCGTTGCAGCGTTTCAGCAGTCGTTTCCGCCGTCGGCTCCTTTTGCCCCCGCCCCATGAAAGCGGCGGCCACCAACCCGCGCAGCGCATGGTCGAGCGCCGGCACGACGGCCATGATGACCATGGTCCAGGCCAAACCCTCCCCGCCAAGCGCACCAATGAGCCATGTCGTCAGCAAAAACGCCGTGGCCACCGTGGGCCACAAGTCAGCCAGGATCAGGCGCAAGCGCGCCGTCGGCGCTTCTGCGTCGCCCCTGTCGCGTGTCGGCGCTTCGCTCGATCTCCGAGACTCCAACGGCAACGCCATACCCGGTCCCGCCACCACATCCGGAGGTGCAGCATGCGCAGATGATGACGGCCCTCCCCCACGCAGCCAGGACGACACGGAACCACCCGTGCGCCACACCAAAGCCACCAACAGGCCCATGAGCACGATCCACACCGTCTCATGCAACAGAACTCGCGATTGCGAAAGGAACCCCAGTTCTACCAATGCGTTGATGAATAGGAACGCGATCGCAGCGACAGTGGCGAAAGCCATCAACCAACCATGCACCAGTCGTGCCGTCGGCGTATCCAGTGGCACCAGACGCAAGCCCGGCGCTCTGGGAGCGAGGACGATGCGCACGACCACATCGGTGAGCCGCAGCAGCAGAACGACAAGCAGCAGCGTTACCACCAGCAATTCGACGATCGGATGCCAAGAGAAAACCAGAAAACTGCCAATCGACCCCAGGGCAAAGGCGCCGATCGCCAGCACGTCGATCAACCCCCTGGTCAAGGTGCGACCCACGGGTATCGTCGGCGCCTTGGATGTGGCCGCCTCGACACGGCTCCGTGTCGTGCGGGTCAGGCGGCAGAAGCCATGTTCCACCAAGACACCGACAAGCAAAAACACCAAGACGAAGGCGAACGAGCGCAATAGATCGGCCGGACTCAGCTCCAAACTCCATAGGGTTATGGCCAAGTCGACCTCCGCCGGTAGAGCGTGGGCGGCCGTCACCAGAGATGCCAGGCGGTTACGGATCGCCTCGAGGCGCTCTTGAAGGAACTTTCCGTCGATCGCCGCTACGGCGGCCCCCGCGAGTTCGTCCGCCGGTGCCTGGGCCGCCCGCTCCAACAGCCAGGCACGGACGGCGGGATCGTCGAGCGCTAACAGCACCTGCCGCGCCTTGTCGGCAACCGCCTGGGCGTCGTCCGGCGGACGAACCGTGTCCTGCGGCGGCACGGCATGCCCTAGGCCGGGTGTCATCAAGGGAAGCTGGGCCGCGGCCGATGTGCCAATAACGCTGCTCAGCAAAGCCAGCGCCACGGACAGACGACACAGAAACCGGTTGACTCCGACCGCCTGCGGCTCGCCGGATCTGATCATCGTGTCCTCACCCTTCTGGCCAAGGCAGGATCGGTACCGTGGAGAGGCTATTCATCGGCGACCCTTCAAGCAGTCGGGTACTATAGGCCAGGTAAACGAGCGTGTTGCGCTCCCGGTCGAACAGCCGCACGACACGCGTCGCTTTGAAGATGGCCGAGGTTCGCGCGCTGAAGATGGTCGCTTCGTCATCCAAACCGCTGGGCAGCGTCACGGGACCGACCTGCCGGCAAGCAATGGCGAAGCGTGACGGATCTTCGGCCAATCCGAAGCTGCCGGACAAACCGCCGGTGCGGGCTTGGCTAAGGTGGCAAGCAACCCCCGGGATTTCCGGATCGTCGAACACCTCGACACATATGCGGTGATCGGCGCCGATCAGATGCCATTTGGTCGTGATGCACCCGAGTTCCTCGGCAAAACCGGCCGTCAGCGAGCTCAGCAGCGTCGCAACGGACAGACAAGATCGAAGGAAAAGCGTTCTGATCGACGGCGTGGACATGGGACGGCGTCGCCTCGTGTCTCCTCTGCGAATGCAAGCGGAGGTGATACCATAGCACACCCTCGAACGCTAAGCCTGCCTTACCTCCACCGGGTGCTGGGGGAGTCGCAGAGAAAAGCGACTGCCGACCCCGACCGTGCTCTCGACCGAAATCTCCCCCCCGTGCAAACGCATCAGACTGCGGCAGATCGCCAACCCCAAACCAGTTCCCTGTTCGTTGCGTGTGGCCCGCGTCGTCGATCTCCGAAATGGTTCGAAAATGCCGGGTAGATCTCCTTCCGGGATGCCCAACCCCTGATCAGCCACAACGATGAGCACATCGCGGCTCTCGCGCCGCACCGAAACCGTGATGGTTGTGCCCGTCTCGGAGAACTTGACAGCATTGCCAATGAGATTGAGCATGACCTGCTCCAATCGATCAGCATCGAAGATGACTGTTCCGGTGTCCAGCGCAACGTCGAAGGCCAATCCGATACCCTTTAGCGTGCAGGACGGTTTCACCAGGCGCTCAACCTGCCGTAAGAAGGCCCCAACGTCGTTGTCGCGCAGCGAAAGATCGATACGCCCAGTGTTTAATCTATTAATATCCAGAAGATCGTCAATCAGATGCAGCATGTGCCTGGAGGCCGAGCGGATCACTGACAAATAATCGGCCTGCTCCTTCGACAATGTCTCGGTATCGCTGGCAAGCAAATCACAGAACCCGACGATATTGGTGATTGGGCCACGCAGGTCATGCGCCGCCATG
Source organism: Azospirillaceae bacterium (assembly GCA_028281465.1). Lineage (GTDB taxonomy): Bacteria > Pseudomonadota > Alphaproteobacteria > Azospirillales > Azospirillaceae > JANQJV01. The sequence continues at coordinate 21,874 of JANQJV010000059.1, forward strand.
CCGATGAAGCGGTCCTTTTCCTCGCTCAACCGCTGGAGGGCATCGTTCTTGGCGGCCAATTCCTCCTGAACGCGGATCAACTCCTGGTTCTGCCGCGTTAGATCCTCAAAAACCGATCCCGGTCCAGGGCTGGCCATGGTTTGGCGGATCCGCCGAATCAAATCCGGCGTCGGCAACCCCGTGGCCGCGACAGCCACCCCAAGGGTGACGGTGGTGCCGACATGAGGCGCGGACTCTATGTGGAAGTGATCGACCAAACGGCGCGCGCCCAGCACACCCTTGCCGGTACCGCTTCGCGACCGGTAATTGCCCGACAGAACTTGGGACAAATGGGGAATGCCCGGTCCGTGATCTCGGATGTGCACGTCCAAGAATGGCTGGCCATCGCGCAGCCGCATGACGAATTCCGCATCTCCGCCGCCGGCATAGCTGACCGCATTGCGTGCAATCTCCGATAACGCGGTCGTCAGCCAGGTCTGTTTTTGCACACCAAGACCGACTTCACCGGCAAGTGCCCGTGCCTTCTGGCGCAAGGTCACGACATCCTGCTCGCTCTGAATGCTCGCCTGCAGAAGCGTAATTTCCTTTTCGGGCGGGTCGTCCCGATCGGCCGTATCCGACGCCGAGTAAGCTGACGTCATGCAAACCGTCCTACTCGACTTGGGGTGCCGCGGTCTGCAGACCGGTGTCCAGGCATCTTCGACATGGTGTGACGGCGGACCATTACCACCCTCCTCGACGATCCGGATTCGTCAGCGTGTGTAAACGGCGCAGGTTATGGGATACTGCGAACCACTTACCAACCGATAACCAGTTTTCCGGGAAGCCCCATGGCGACACTATGCCGCGAACGCCTCCCGCTTTCGACCGCCATGCACCGTGGACGGGTCCGCCGCGGTACGGTCCGTCGGCCCAATCCACAGCACCGCAACTCCCCCCTGACAAGGCTCGGGCTTTCTACTATATGTGCGGCGGCAGGACGCACTGCCCACTCTCATCACATCGACACCGCACGGCCCTGCCAGTCCTGGCGGGACGCGGCGGTGCTCGCTGCGAAAGGTCTGGATCATGGCAATGATCGAACTCCATAACCTGGTCAAGAAATTCGGCGCCTTCACCGCCGTGGACGGTGTCAGCTTCGAGGTCGAACGCGGCACGGTGCTCGGGTTTCTCGGCCCGAACGGCGCCGGCAAATCCACCACAATGAAGATGATCACCGGCTTTCTCAACCCGACCCGGGGCAAAGTCTCGGTCTGCGGCCACGCCGTGACATCCGATCCGATCAAGGCCAAGGCCTGCATTGGCTATCTGCCCGAGGGAGCGCCGGCCTACCCCGATATGACGCCAGCCGGTTATCTGGATTTCATCGCCGCCATCCGCGGCCTGGGACCGGAAGACCGCCGGCGTCGGGTGGCGATGGCGGTCGACCGCGTTGCCTTGTCGTCGGTGCTGCACCAGCCGATCGATACCTTGTCCAAGGGCTTCAAACGCCGGGTCGGTTTGGCCCAGGCGATCTTGCACGACCCTGAGGTGTTGATCATGGACGAACCGACTGACGGGCTCGACCCGAATCAGAAACATCAGGTGCGTAGTCTGATCCAGGACATGGCAGCGGACAAGGCGATCATCATCTCGACCCACATTCTGGAAGAAGTGGAGGCGGTCTGTACGCAGGCCCTGATCATCAATCACGGCAAGGTGGTGGCAGAGGGGCATCCAGGCCAGGGGGGCTGGCAGTTTGGTGACATGACAGCGGCCCCCGGGCGGCTGGACGACGTGTTCCGTCGAATCACCATGCCGGCCCAGGCCGCCAACACCCAAACAGTGCAAGGAGAAGCGGCATGAAGGGCCTCGGTCCGGTGTTCCGGCGCGAACTGGCCGGCTATTTCGCCACGCCGGTCGCCTATGTATTCATCATGATTTTCTTGTTTCTGGCCGGAATCTTTACATTTTACGTCGGCAGCTTCCTGGAGCGCGGCCAAGCGGACTTGCGGCCGTTCTTCGTGTTCCATCCATGGCTGTATCTCTTGTTGATGCCGGCGATCGGCATGCGGTTATGGGCCGAAGAACGCAAAAGCGGCACGGTCGAACTGTTGCTGACGCTGCCGATCAGCCTGTCTGCGGCCGTGCTTGGTAAGTTCCTGGCGGCGTGGTGCTTCACCGGCATTGCGCTGTTCCTGACCTTTCCGCTCTGGATCACCGTCGCCCTGCTCGGCACACCCGATCACGGCGTCATTCTGGCTGGCTACATCGCAAGTCTGCTGATGGCCGGCAGCTACCTGGCGATCTGTAGCTGCATTTCCGCGACCACCAAGAACCAGGTGATCGCCTTCATCGTCGGCGTCGTCGTGTGCTTTTTGTTCACCGTCTCCGGCTTTCCGATTGTCCTGGACGCATTTACCGCCATCGCCCCACCGCTCATGGTCGAAACCATCGCCTCCTTCAGCTTCATCACACGGTTCAGCGCCATCGTCGAAGGCGTCATCGACGTCCGCGACCTGGTGTTCTTCGCGTCGCTGATCGTGTTCTGGCTGTTCGCCAATGCCATCGTGGTCGACCTGAAGAAAGCGGGTTGAGGAGACAGCGCCATGAACCGAAACCTCGTATCCATCGTCGGCCTCCTGGTCGGCGCCGTCTTGTTCGTCGCCGTCAATATCCTCAGCACCACCCAGCTCGGGGGGGCTCGCATCGATTTGACGGAAGATCGCCTCTTCACCATCTCTGCAGGCACACGCGATATCCTCGCCGGGATCGAGGAACCGATCAGCCTTCGCTTGTACCTTTCTGATGGCCTGATCAACGAGGTGCCCGCCTTCCGGGTGTATGCATCGCGTGTCCAGGAGCTCTTGGAGGAGTACGTCAACCAGTCCGGGGGTATGATCGACTTGACTGTGATCGACCCAGAGCCGTTCTCGACCGCCGAGGATCGCGCGGTTCAAGCCGGTCTGCAAGGCGTACCTCTGGACCAAACCTCTGGCGAACAGGTGTACTTCGGCCTGGTCGGCACCAATTTGACCGACCGCCGGGAGATCATCACATTCTTCCAGCAAAACCGTGAGCAATGGCTTGAGTATGACCTTACCAAGCTGGTCTACAACCTCACCGAACCGCAGCGCCCGGTTCTCGGCATCGTCGGCGACGCGCCGCTGGAGTATGGCCCAGGCGGCGTGATGGCGGCCATGCGCGGCCAGTCGGAGCCTTACATCCTCTACACCCAACTGCAGCAGTTGTTCGACGTGCAAACACTGGGTGGCGATATCGATACGATCCCGGATGAAGTAACCATTCTCCTGGTGGCGCGTCCAACCACAGCGAGTGACCGCCTGCGCTACGCCATCGACCAATTCGTGCTCGGCGGCGGCACCGCAATCGTCTTCGCCGACCCTTGGGCGGAATCGGCAGCGGCCATGCCCGGTCCGACCGGAATGCCCGATCCGTCGGCTGACCTGACAGCAACTCTCCCCGACCTGTTCGCTGCCTGGGGCATCGAGATGCCTGAAGACCAGGTGGTGGCGGACCCGCGACTGGCGCTGCGCGTTGCCAGTGGCGACGGCGGCCGGCGGCGCACCGTGCCCTACCCAGTCTGGCTCGGTGTGACACAGGAATTCTTGGCTGGCGACGACATCGTCACCGCCGACCTTCAGTCCTTGAATCTGGCCAGCGTTGGAAGCCTAACGGTGCGCGAGGGAGCGGACATCGGCTTCGAGCCATTGATCACATCATCCGACCGGGCGGAGTTGGTGGCGGCCGAACGCCTGCGTGGTCAACCGGATCCGGAAGGTCTGTTGCGCGGCCTGAGCGGTGACGGCCAACGTCGCGTCTTGGCGGCCCGTATCAGTGGACGCTTTACCACCGCCTTCCCGGATGGTCCACCGCCCGACGAAACAGATGACGCCGCGGCGGCGGAAGACGAGGAGCCGGCCGAAGCGCCGCGAACGCATCTGAGCGAAAGCGCTGAACCGGGCAACCTCATCGTGGTGGCTGACTCTGATTTGCTCGAAGACCGCTACTGGGTGCAGGTGCAGGACTTCTTCGGCCAGCGGGTCGCTGTTCCGATCGCCTCCAACGCCGATTTTGTGACCAACGGCGTCGACAACTTGAGCGGTTCCAGTGCGTTGATCGGGCTCCGCAGCCGGGCCGGGTCTTCCCGTCCGTTCACGGTATTCGATGATCTGCGCCGCTCCGTGGCCGAGCAGTTCCTGGCCCGAGAACAGGAGTTGCAGGACAGGCTGCGTGAGACCGAACGCCAACTCACGGAACTGCAAAGCCGTGCCGAAGACGGCGGCCGAGTCACGCTCCTATCCGACCAGGAACAAGACGCGATCAATCAGTTCCGTGACGAAGCGCTGCGCATCCGCCGGGAATTGCGCGATGTGCAGCATACCTTGAACAAAGACATCGAGCGCCTGGAAGCCCAGGTGAAGATCGCCAACATCGGCCTGATGCCACTATTGGTGGCGTTGGTCGCCGTCGTTCTGGCAACGGTGCGCGGCCAGCGTCGGCGGGCACGCCGTATCGGGGATTGACGGAGGACATGCAGCATGCGTGCGGGATCATTCGTCGCTTTGGTTTTGGTCACCGGAGCGGTGGTCACGGCCGCCTTCTATGCGGTCGTCGACCGAAAAGCGGCTGTCGAACCAGAGACCGGTCAGACCAAACCCATGTTCCCGGGCCTGCTCGACCGGGTAAACGATGTCGACAAAGTCACGGTGGCGTCGGCGGAGAACACGGTGACGGCCGAGCGGCGTGAAACGGCAGACGGCACCGAGGCTTGGGTGATCGCCAACAAAGGCGGCTATCCGGCTGATGCCGACGAAGTGAAGGCCGCCGTCGTCGGTGTTGCCAACTTACGGGCCCTGGAACGGCGGACCACCCGGCCCGACCTATTCCATCGCCTGGGCGTGCGCGACCTCTCGGAAGACGGCTCGGAAGCGATCCGCATCGACCTTTTCGACGCCGACGGCACGGTCATGGCAGCCGTGCTGCGCGGCAAGATCGACACCTATCCGACGGGATTGCGCCCCGGCATCATGTATGCGCGAGCGGTGGGGAACCCCCAATCCTGGCTGGTCGAAGGACGCTTGTCCGTGCAGGCCGACCCGACCGATTGGCTGCTGCGCGATATGCCGAAGCTGGCGCGGCAACGGGTGATGACTGCCACCATCGACCATGCGGACGGCGAGCGCATCACCGTGCGCCGGGACACGCCGGAGACCAGCGACTTCACGCTCGACGCACTGCCGGACGGCGAAACGGCGAAACGGTTCGACGTCAACAACGTGGCTGGCTCGGTCGATCTGCTGAGCCTGCAGGATGTGGCACCGGCGGACGCGTTCGACTTTGCCGCGGCCACGACGACGACGGTGCACAGCTTCGACGGCCTGGTGGTGACGGCCCGAACGATCCGCGTCGACGACACGCCGTGGACCACGTTCACGGCAGCGTTCGACGCCGACCAAGCGGCCCGGGCCCCGATCGACGAAAACGAACCGACGGCCGAGACGGCGTCGACGGCTGACACGGAGGCTGGGGCCGACGCAGAACCGGCCCCGGTCACGGCCGAAGAGAAACGCGCTGCCCTTGCCGAAGCGGTGCAGGCCGAGGCCAAGACCATCAACCAACGCCACGCCGGCTGGGCCTACCGACTGAGCGACTACGCAGCCGGTAACCTCACCAAACGCCGAGCCGATCTGATCGAAGCGCCGGCCGAAGATGACGACGACGTCGGCCCCATTGGCCCGGGGTGAGATCGGATCACTCCCAACGTCCCCCACCGACACTCGCCCCTCTCTCCACGAGAGAGGGGCCTTGCCCGTCGTCAACATATGGTGCCTGTCGGTGACCTAAAGCCAATCTCTAACAAGAAACTAAGCTTGGCGTGTCCAAATATAGTAGCAAAAGCAAACTTCGCTGCTATATATGCGCTCGGAAAACTGGACTGTTTCATCCCCGG
>JANQJV010000113.1 GCA_028281465.1 Azospirillaceae bacterium
CGGGGAGGCCTTTGTGGGAGCGCCGACGCCTCGTCGGCCTCGTGTGCACGCCGGTGCGGGTGCCGCCGTCGGATGGCCACAGCTCCGCGGACGGCGGCCGGTGTGCCCGCCGCCGTGCGGGTTTGACGGGCTGGGCCGACGGCGTCGGCGCTCCGGGATGTGGCCACGACCCGCCCAGAGGTTCATCCTCTGCGGGTCGGGCGGTAGCACGGTGTGGAACTTAATACCCATGGCCCGCATTGATGACCCGTTCGGTTTCGGCGCTGAACGAGGAGCGCAGGCATCCCTGCCGGCTGGGCCGCCGCCATCTTGGCGGCCGGCTGCTGGGCGGGGTCCGGGCCGGCTGGAAGCCGGCGGTCCAGCCGGCAAGGATGCCGGCGCTCCGAAACAGGGCGACCCGAGGACCGGTCATTGTTTCGGGCCGTTGGTATGAGGGTCTGCAATCACTCAGGCCACGACAACTCAGGCGCAGATCCTCCGCATTTCCCCATCTCTGAAAGCCTGACATCAACCGGCAGGAGCGGAAACACACCTTGATGAGTCGTTGAAACGCATTGTCAAGAGCCGGCAGGCCTGCACCGGTATTCGCCGACGACGGCGACTGGCCCCGTAGTCGGGCGCGGCTGGCGTTGGCAGGCAAGCGTAACCGGGCGGCAAGCGTGCGGCGGACGAAAGTGGGCGTCGGAGCTTTGACACGGTGGTGGACCGCGGCACCAACCGATCATGGGCGACGGGGGGAACACCGGTTCACGATCTCCCACCATAACCAGTCGTAATGGCTGCGATGAGAATTTATCGTTCGACCGGAAAGGCTGCGTCATTCAGTCTCAGGGTGTGGCGAACGGAGCCAACAACCGCAAAGCAAAAGAAGGGGGTATCATGAGCATGACATCACATTCGTCTCAGGCTGGCCGGAGCACCATTTCAAGGTCGCAGGTTACCGGACTTCTGACTGCTCTGGTCCGCCCCGCTGTCGCTTACGTCCATGCGATGCGCACGCGCCGGGTATTGCGGTCGATGCCAGATTACCTTTTGAAAGATATCGGCCTGTCATCACACGATCTCAGTTCCGTCTTCGGAGCACAAACTGACTGGCGTCGCGATCTCCAGGGTCTTGAACAGGCGCGCGAACGCAACCGCGCAGCGGGCCTTCACCACGCGCGCGCGAAACAGCGCCGATAATCCGGCGACCCGCGCGAACACCCTCTCCCACGTCAGGTGGGAGAGGGTTTTTTTTATGTCCTCATGCAAGTGGTCCGCCGCCGGTGGCCCCTTGACGATGGTCCGATCCACCGATAGCGTGGTGGTGTTCTGGGGGAGCCCCGGTGAAGGGGCTGAGAAATGGCTGAACCGTTCGAGTGCCGCCATGACTCTTCGAACCTGATCCGGGTCATGCCGGCGCAGGGAAGAACCGTAGGGGTCACGCGCCTTTTCCCTTCGCTTCTCTGCCGTCGTCGGAGTCCGGGTCTCGTCCCGTTTGCCGAGGCGAAGGAGTCATGCGTTCAAAGGAAAACACCGGCCGGTGCGGTGACCCGCGACTGGCGGGGGGCGGCCGATGACGGACGTCGTCACCGCTGTCCTGTTCTTGAGCAGTACCGGCCTGTTCGTGCTGGTTGGCCTGCGTGCGGCGGCCGGCGGCCGGCCCGGGTTGGACCAGTATCTCACCGCCCGTAACCGCTTTGCCGCCCCCACTGGCGTGGCAACGCTATTGGCATCCAGTTTCGGTGCCTGGCTGTTGTTCAGCCCGGCCGAGGCGGCAACCTGGGGCGGCACTGCCGCCGTGCTGGGCTATGCCGTCGGTGTGGCCGCGCCACGGTTGGCCATGATCCCGCTGGGCCAACGCCTGCGCCGCTGCATGCCGCATGGCTGCAGTCCGGTCGACTTCGTGCGCATCCGCTATGGCGCCGGTCTTTCCCTGGTGGTGACGGCAGTCATGGTGCTGTACCTGGGCGTCGCCCTGGCGGCGGAAGCGACCGCCACCGCCAAATTGATCGGTGCTATCTCCGATCTGCCAGTCTGGTTTGCCCCTGCGGTGTCGCTGCTGGCGGTGTTGCTCTACACCGGCGTCGGTGGCCTTGGCGCCTCCATCGTCACCGACCGCGGACAGATGTTCGTGATCGTGCCGTTCCTGCTTCTGCTCGCGGTCGCGGCCATCGCCGCGCTCATGGGGGCGGCCGCTCCATCCGCCGGGGCGGTGGATCCGCTTGCTCTGATGTCCCTCGACGGCTCGTGGGAGACCGCCGGTGCCTTGGTGCTGGCCATCCTGTTCACCGGCGTGCTGGCCCAGGGCAACTGGCAGCGAGTCTATGCCATGCGCGACGAACGGGCCGTCACACGCAGCCTGGCCTGGGCGGCGCTGGCCGCAGCCCCGGTGATCCTCCTCGTCGGTAGTTTCGGTTTGGTGCACGACGCCCTCGGCCTGGAGACGCCCTCGGCGGCGGTGTTCGCCGTGGTCGACCGCATGGTGCCGGACTGGATGCTCTGGCTGGTCGCCGTGCTCGGCGTGGCGCTGGTCTTGTCAAGCATGGACACCACGGTGATGGCGCTCTTGAGCCTGTGCGTGGTTGTCGGCCGTCAACTCAGGCCCGACTGGTCGCGTCGGGTCCTCATGCGTCTCGCTCTGGGGGTGACCAGCGTCATCGCCCTTGCGGCCTTCGCCACCGCGATCCAGGGCTGGAGCGTTCTCTACCTGTTTCTGCTGGCCGACCTGTTTTGTGCTGCCATCGCCATTCCCGTCTTCGCCGGCACCTATCTCACCGGCTACGGGCCTCGGCTCGCTGGCGTCAGCATGTCGGCCGGACTGGCCGTCGGTTTCTGGCAATTTCCCGGACCATCGCTGAACGATGGGTCGCTGTTCTGGTCGTTTGCGCTCGCCGCCGGCGTGCCGGCCTTGTTGGTGCCGCTGTGCCTGCTGTCACGCCGGCCTTTCGATTTCACCCGCTTGTCGACGGACGTCCAGCCGTACCGCGATTGACCAGGGCTTGGCCTCGGAGTCGAATCAGAGAAACGAAGGGAGAGGTGTTATGGGATTCCTGCAAAACCTGATTGAACGAAACGCTGCGGTTTGGCACGCCGCCAAGACCCACCCGTTTCTGCACGGACTGGTGGACAGTACCCTGCCGCACGACCCCTTTCTGCATTACCTGCACCAGGATGCTTGGTTCCTGCGCGAAAACGCCAAAGTGCTTGCCGTCGCGGCCAGCCGGGCCCCCAGCCTGGCCGCGGCCGCGCTGCTCAGCGAGAGTATCGCCGCCGTCACCCTGGCCGAGCGCGACCGGCACCGCCGGTTCGCCGAAGCGTTGGGATCGCCCATCGACAGCGACCGACTGGTGCCCGCCCCAACAGCCTATGCCTATGTCAGCCATCTGCGCTCGGTCGCACTGGACGGCTCGTTCGCGGAGATTCTCGCGGCTTTGCAACCGTGCCCGTGCCTGTATCGCGACTTCGGACTGCATTTTCGCGACCGCCGACCAGCCGACCCGGTCTACCGCGACTGGCTGGCCGCCTATCAGGATCCGGCATTGAACAGCCGTGTCGACGCACAGGACGCGTTGTTCGACGAAGTGATGGCCGAGGCTGGACCAGCACTGCGCGACCGCGCGGCCCGGGCGTTCGCCATCAGCATCCGTTATGAACACGCGTTCTGGGATATGGCCATGGCAAGACAGGATTGGGATGTGCCGATCCCGGAGACGGTCGCGGGTTGACGCCAGACGTCCAATTGGAGGCATCGATGTTACGACGTCCCGGCGCCTGGTTACCCAATCGCACGTCTTGAGAACGCACACCGAGTCGCCCAAATGGAGTTTCCATTCGCGAGATTAGAGGAATGTTCCATGTCCATCCGCCCGATTCTGGAAACCCGCCATGCGCTGCCGACCGTCGAAGGGGCCGGCGTACATCTGCACCGGGCGTTCGGCTTCGGTGAGCCGGGCGAGAGCGACCCGTTCCTGTTGCTGGACGATTTCCGTAACGACGATCCCGCCGCGTATCGGGCGGGCTTCCCGTGGCACCCACACCGCGGCATCGAGACCATCACCTATGTGCTCGAGGGCGAGGTGGAGCACGCCGACAGCATCGGCAACCACGGTGTGCTCGGGGCCGGATCCGTGCAGTGGATGACGGCAGGGCGCGGCATCCTGCACCAGGAAATGCCGCGCGGCAACGCCACCGGCGCCATGCACGGCTTCCAGCTCTGGGCCAATCTACCGTCGTCATTGAAGATGACAGCGCCGCGCTATCAGGACATTGCCGGCACCGACATCCCCGAGATCGTTGACGACGATGGTACGCGCGTGAAAGTGGTGACCGGCGAGTTCTGGGGGCAGCGTGGGCCGGTCGACGGTATCGCCGCCAACCCGACCTATCTCGATGTCACTATGCCGGCCAACCTGGCCAAGACACTACCGATCGACACCTACGCCAACACGTTCGCCTATGTGTTTGCAGGATCGGCCCGGTTCGAGGACGCGTCCGCGCCGGTCGGTGTCCCGTTGGAGACGGAAGGGACCGGCCGGGCGGTGCGCCGGCGCGATCCGTCCGGCAACCGGACCTTGGTGCGCTTCGGCACCGGTGACCGGATTGTCGTCCATCCCGGCCCGAACGGCGTGCGCTTTCTGCTCGTCTCCGGCCGGCCGATCGCCGAACCGGTCGCCTGGCACGGCCCGATCGTCATGAACACCCGTGCCGAGCTCCTACAAGCCTTCGCCGACCTGCGCGATGGCACGTTCATCGGGCCGAACTGACTGGACGGCGGGATGCGCAGAGGCGCATCCCGCCGCATCCTGCGCATCACTGCGGGATCGAGCCGGCCGACTCCTCCAGTTTCTTGATATGGTCGAGTCCCGGTAGTATCTCGGATTTGATGAATTCGATGCGTCGATGCGGACCGCCACCGCCGCGACCGAACCGCTGTTTCCACAGATCCATTTTTACGGTCAGACCACACAGAACACCGCCGATGGTGACATGGTGCGCAGCGATCAGAGAGCGAATATTGCGAAACGTGTCCGCATTGATATCGTTCCAGAAATCCCGTGACCGGCGATCAAAGCTCTCGAACCGACCCGTGATGGACGCCGTGATATTCGTGATGTCGTTGCCAATGTCCTGCAGAAGCCTGGACAGGCGGATATCGGCATGGACATCTCGGCTCTCTTGACATTCTCGCAGCCACGCCAAAAAACGATCGATGTCGGGCACAAGATCATCAATACACTTGCGGAAATACGCCAGTGATAAGAAGATATCGCCATACTCCTCCAAAAAGGCAGGAATCTCAGATAGTTCAATTCTCAGCAATTCGGCCAAGGACTTCAGGTTCCTGAGCGCTTCCTCGCGATTGGGATTGGCAAACATCCCTATGATATCAGACACATCGGAGATATCATTGGCGGAACTGCCGTAAATCTGCTGCACCAGAGGCCGCGTGAAGACCTTCATATACTCCGTGAGTTCCGCTTTCTTGCGGTCCGACAGCGACAAATCCGAGTGATTATTAACGTCTATCTTCATTCGCCTCAATTCTATTCGTAACGAAAAAACATCAAAACTGCTGGCAGTGCAGATTTTTTCGATTTTCTTGTGATCGCGCTCGGTTTCCGATGGCTCGCCATCGAAGTGAACGGGAATATCCTCCGGTCGCACCTGGCCACTGCCCGTACCGGACTCGTTGAAGATCTCTATGACATTCTGGATACGCACATTCTTCCTCAACCGCGACCGTTGCAAGCCACGGGATTCGAGGGGAATGCTGCTGAGTGGTAGCAAATGCAGCGAATCGCGGGCAAACTCGTCATCGTCCATCGTTTCACCGTCGCCCAAGCCCCAGCCGACAACAACAACATTGCGAGCTTTGAACCTTGAAAACAAGATGATGGAAGTGATTTAGGAATCTGTAATGCCGATCCGAGCACCGATGCTTTCCGGTGTCAAGGATGTCTAAAGCTGGCGACCTCGCGGCAACCACAACGGTATCAGTCTTCGCCACATCTGATCCGACTTACCGGCGGCCAGGCGTCGCCTGCCGATTGGACGTCTTGAAGAACGTCATCAGGTCGCCCAGTTCCTGGGCGCGTTGTGTCAGCGACTGTGCCATGGTGGCGGTTTCGGTAACCATGGCGGCGTTCTTTTGCGTCATTTCATCCAGTTGCGCAACGGTGGCTCCAACCTCGTTGACCGAGGTTGCCTGTTCGCCGCTCGCGGTGGAGATATCGCCGATCAACTGCGCCACCTCGGTCACATTGGCCACGATGCCGTCGAGCGCTGCCCCGGCGCTCGTCACCATCTGCACGCCGTGTTGAACCTGGGCCTTGCTGTCGAGAATGAGCGACTTGATTTCCTTGGAGGCCTGGGCCGACCGCTGCGCCAACACCCGGACCTCCTGGGCAACCACGGCAAAGCCACGGCCGGCATCGCCGGCGCGGGCCGCCTCGACCGCCGCATTGAGTGCCAACAGATTGGTTTGAAACGCGATTTCATCAATGACACCGATGATGTCGGTGATCTTGCTCGAGGCCTGCTCGATCTGACGAATCGCCTTGATCGCACCGGCGGCGATCTCGCGGCCGTTTTCGGCGGCGTTGCGGGCTTGCCCCGCGGTGTCGCTCGCCCTGATCGCCCCATCGGCGTTGGCGCGCACGGTTGCGCCAAGCTGCTCCATTGAAGCTGCGGTTTGTTCCAAGCTCGAGGCCTGGTGTTCGGTGCGTTCTGCCAGATCGGCGCTGCCGCTGGAGACTTCTGCGGCAGCTTCATCGATAGTCACGGCGGCATCGCGGATTCTGACCACGGTGTCGTGCAGTTTCTCGGCGGTCGTGTTCAACCCGTCCTTGATCTTGCCGAATTCGCCGCGGTAGTCGCGCGATATCTTGGTGTTCAGATCGCCAGCCGCCATGGCCGAGATCACGCTCGAAAAATCGGCCATGACACCAGCAATGGTATTGGCCATGCGGTTCACACCCTCACCCAACTCGCGAAAGAAACCTACTTTATTCTGTAGATCGATTCGCGCGGAAAGATCACCCTGGCCGATGACCGTAATGAGGTTGGCGATTTCGGCACCGATCGTGGTTTCGCGACTACGCTGCTCCTCCTCGGCCCGGCGTTTCTCGCGGATTTCGGTTTCCTTGCGCTCGCGTTCGTTTCGCTCGTCCGCCTCCAATTTGTCCCGTTTGAACTTGGCAATGGCGCGTGCCATGTCGCCGACCTCGTCCTTCCGGTCGGTGTCCGACACCTCGAACTCGGTCTGGCCGGCAGCAAACCGGTTCATGAGCACGGTGATCCGGCCGATCGGGTTGGCGATGCTGCGGCCGATCAGCCAGGCAAGCAGTAACCCGATCAGCACGGCGCTGATCATGCAGGCCCACACTGCCATGGTCACCCAGGCTGCAGTCTGGTCGTTGGCAGCTTTCCGCTCTTCCATCAAATCGGCTTCGACGTCGCGGAACGCCCCCATGAGCCGGCGGAATTCATCGAAGTACTGGTTGCCCCGTGCTTCGCCGACCAGATCGGCCATGTCATCCATGGTTTTGGCATCGCCAATCTGACGCCGCAGCGCGATCATCGGGTCGACAACATCGGTCTGCCAGGCAGCAATCGTCGCTTCGATCTCCGTGAGCAACCGCACTTGGGCCGGGTTGTCATCCACCGTCCCTTGCAACGCCGAAACCTGCTGGAAGAAAGCCTCCGAGCCGTTGACGTAAGGCTCCAGAAACGCCTCGCGCCCGGCCAGCAGGTAACCGCGCATGCCGGTTTCCATGTCCACCGCTGCCGCCAGAATGGCATTGGCCGCTTCGATCACTCGATTCGTATGGGCAACCCAAGACTCGTTGTCCGCCAGCGTCGTCAACAAGCCGTCGACCGTGCTCTTGGCGGTCTGAGCCGTCTCCTGGCGCTCGGACAGCAGGTCGTTTTCTACCTCCTGAAACGCGGCGATCTCGGCACGGAACGCGTCGAAAGTCGCCTTGCCCTGTTTGCGCGACACCAGGGTGTCGACGGCTTGCAGCGTCTCGGCGCCGGCCGAAACCCGTCGGCGCAGGGCGATGGCCGGTTCGGTGACATCGGTCAGCCAGTCCTGGATCAAAGCGCCCATCGTCCGAAGCCGGTCGACTTGGGCCGGGTTGTCGTTCACCGTCTCTTGCAGTGCCGCAAGGTCAGCGAAAAACGCCTCCTTGCCGGCGTCGTAGGGCGCGAGAAAATCATCCTCGCCGGCAATCAGAAAACCGCGCATTCCGGTTTCCATGTCCACGGCGTGGGTCAGCAACCGGGAGGACGCGGCGATAACGTCATGGGTATGGTCAACCCAGTCGATGGTGTCGCGCACGATCCCGAACTGGACGCCGACGCCGGTCATGGCGCCGTCGAATTCCTGGCTGCGCTTTGCCAGCAGCGCCCGTTCCCGATCGATGAATGTCCCGATCTGGCTGCGAAACCGGTCGAAGTATGTCTTGCCACGGGCTGCGCCGACGAGCCTGGCCATGTCGTTCATGGTTTCGGCGTCGCCGATTTCCCGGCGCAGCGCGATCATCGGTTCGGTGACAGTCGCCTGCCAGTCCCGCAGAACCCGCTCGACCTCGTCCAGCCGGCGCACCTGGTCGGGATTGTCGGCGACCGTCTGCTGCAGGGCCGCGATGCTCCCATAGGTTTGCCGTTCGCCCTCGCGATACGGCGCTAGGAACTCATCCCGGCCAGCCAGCAGATAGCCGCGCATGCCGGTTTCCATGTCCACGGCAGAACCAAGAATGGACGCCGCATCTTCCAGCACCCCGTAGGTGTGCTTTACCCATCTCGAGGTCTCCTGGATCTGATTCAACCCCGAAAGACTGATGGTTCCGAGACCGGCCAGCAGCAGCAGTGGCGCACAGATCCCACTGAGCACTTTAGTCATGGTCTTCAGGTCTGCGAACCTCATCGGACATCTCCATCGACCAGGCAGACTCGTCACGACCCGCCCGGCACCTGCGAGTGGCGGGGTTGTTCGACCACCAACGCAGGTTCGGACACGACCACGACGGGCCCGATCGCCATCATGTAGCAGCTCAATGGCCATGCGATCGAGACTTGGAAACTGGGGCGCTTGCGTCCAGAAAGTGGACCGCCAGGCCGTCACACCCCGATACGTCCCGCAATTTCAAGCAAAGTAGGAATTTACCCCATCCGCACGCACCGGACCAGGGGTTGGAAATGCGACATGATTGACGGGCGGACCAACACGGATCCCGGTCCACAGCAGGAGGGGAGATCGGCCTGACCGATCCGTTGGCGCTGTCGTTGCCCGGCCCGCATCCCGACGGCGATCGTCGGACTACGGTCGCCGTCGCCGGCCGGGTGACCGTGTTCATCGTCCACACGTGGCCGGAGGACGATGGGCCGGCTGGCGGTGAGGCCAACGGAAGGACCGGAGCCAGGCCCATTGCGCCGACCTGCGACCGTGTCACCCAGATACCGACCGCCAGCACGACCGTAATCGGTCCCCACTGTCTGCGCTCAGGTCGGTGAGGGCGGATTGCAGGAGGCGGGTGGTGAAGGACCACGGCGCCGCGTCGTCGCCGGGTCGGTGCGGCGGCACCGCATCGGGCGGCGTGCCCAGGCCGACCAGCCACGGCACCAAGCCTTCGTTTTGATACAGCATGTACAACCGCCCGGACCGCACCGGCCCACAGCCCATGCCCACCCGCCAGACCGAGTCGGGGCACCGGTGGTTCGGACATGGCACAGCGCTCCCTGCAATATCATCATTTTTGATACATACATACTGACGAGGCTGAACCGAAACCAAGGACTTGTCAAGCCATAGCGAACATCAATGATGGCTCTGATACTCTCTACGATGCCTTTACATCATGGATGCAGACAAGGCTTGGGCCGACTACGCCAAAGGCATTCTCAAGGCGGAAATCAAACGCCGAAACCTGACCTATGCCGACCTGTCGGAGAGACTCCGAGCCATCGGCGTGGTTGAAGAAGTACCCAACATTCGAAACAAAATCAGCCGCGGCAAATACTCCGCTGTCTTCCTGTTCCAATGCCTCAAAGCCATCGACTGCAAAACGCTCCATCTTGAGTGACACCCATGGCCCGCATTGACGACACGGTCGGTTTCGGCGCTGAACGAGGAGCGCCGGCATCTTGGCGGCCGGCTGCTGGGCGTGGTCCGGGCCGGCTGGAAGCCGGCGGTCCAGCCGGCAAGGATGCCGGCGCTCCGAAACAGGGCGGCCCGAGGACCGGTCCGGTCAACAGCCCGGTGGCCGGTCGTCGTCGAAACTGTCCGGCAAGCCGGGCTCTTCGATTTTCGCCCGGCCGATCGCACATGGCAGGCAAGGTGGCAGGCAAGGTGGCAGGCAAGGCCAATCGCGGCGGCATAGGGTCACCAACCGGATACCACGTGACCGCCGCAATGCTTTCGGTCTCAACAACGGGTACCCCCTGGTGCAGCGCCGGAAAACGCGCACCGACGACGAAACGGGCGCATTCCCCCTTATAAACCGCCCCCCTCATAAACCGCAAAACCGATGTCGGCGCGCGCTCTACGCGGCCTGTTCATCCAGGCCCTTGATCTTAGCGGCGAGCGCGGCTTCCAGAAAGCGGCCGATGTCACCGTCGAGAACGGCATCCGGCGTGCCACTCTCGACCCCCGTGCGCAAATCCTTAACGAGCTGGTAGGGCTGTAAAACGTAAGAACGGATTTGATGGCCCCAGCCGATGTCGGTTTTTTGGGCTTCCAGCGCCGCAGCCGCCTCCTCGCGTTTCTTCAGCTCCATCTCGTAGAGCCGGGCACGCAGCATGTCGTAGGCCTTGGCCCGATTCTTGTGCTGGCTGCGCTCCTGCTGACACGCCACCACAATGCCACTCGGCATGTGCGTGATGCGGATGGCACTGTCGGTCTTGTTGACATGCTGCCCGCCAGCCCCGCTGGCGCGAAAGGTGTCGATGCGCAGGTCTTTTTCCTCGATCTCCACCTCGATGCGGTCGTCGATGACGGGGCTGATCGCCACGGAGGCGAAGCTGGTGTGGCGACGCGCCTGGCTGTCGAACGGGCTGATGCGCACCAGACGGTGCACCCCCGCCTCCGTCTTGAGCCACCCGTAAGCGTTTTCGCCCTTGATCTGCACCGTCGCCGATTTGATTCCGGCCTCTTCTCCTGGACTTTCTTCCAGCCATTCCACCTTGTAGCCCTTGCGCTCGGCCCAGCGGGCGTACATACGCATGAGCATTTCGGCCCAATCCTGCGCCTCGGTGCCGCCGGCGCCGGCATTGACCTCAAGGAAGCAGTCGTTCGGGTCGGCCTCCCCGGACAACAGGCTCTCCAGTTCTCGCCGGGCCGCCCGTTCGCGCAAGGCGAAGAGGCTGGACTCGGCCTCGGCAACCACATCCCGGGCGCCCTCGGCCTCACCCATCTCGATCAGTTCCAGCGAGTCGGTGAACTCGCGCTCCAGATCATGGAAGCCGGACAAGGCGCTGTCCAGCCGGGTGCGCTCGCGCATCAATGTCTGGGCCCGGTCGGCATCGTTCCACAGGTCGGGCGCTTCGATCAAAGCGTTCAGTTCTTCCAATCGGCGGACAGCATTGTCGTAGTCAAAGATGCCTCCTCAGCAGGGCCAACGACTGCGTTACCGCGTCGGCCGCCGCTTGACTTTCAGCACGCATGGGTAAGCTCCACGATGCAGGGTGAGAGGACTCGGCGCCACAGCGCCGACGTGAAGAACAATCGCCTGGGCCCGTCGGTCAGTACAGGCCGCCGGTGCCAAACCCGGTCACCGAGGCACCACCGCCGCTGCGGTCGGTGCGCGGCCGCTCCGCCACCGACGGAGCCCCCCAGGTCGTGTCGTCATAGGCCGTGTTGGCCGACCCGTCGAGCACGAAACGATCGCCGCTGCCGGGGTCCGTGCCGGGCAGGAACGCCTCCCAGATGACCGGGGTCTCACCGGGTTCGGCCAAGGCACCGGTTTTCGGATTGACCCGAACAAGGCTCACACCCTTGGCCACGCGGAAGGGTTTGGTTGGTTCACCCGCCAACGCCTGTTCCATCACCTGCTTGAACACAGGCAAGGCGACGGAGCTGCCGGTCTCGCGCCGGCCCAGGGGTTCCGGTTGATCGAAACCGATATACAAACCAACCGCCAGATCGGGCGAGAACCCCATGAACCACGTATCGCGACTCTCGTTCGTCGTGCCGGTCTTGCCGGCCAACGGCCGGTTCAACGAGCGCAGCCGGACCGCCGTGCCGCGCTGCGTCACACCCTCCAGGATCGACACGATCTGGTACACGGTGCGCGGATCAGCGATGGTCTCGCGGGTGTCCGGCACGTCCGGCACCCGCATGTCCGCCGTCCATGGCAGACCCCGACAGAGTGGACACGGCCGGGTATCATGCCGAAAAATGGTACGGCCGTGTCGATCCTGGACGTGATCGATGAAACTCGGCTGGATGCGCTTGCCACCATTGGCCAGCATGGCATAAGCGGTGGTCATGCGCAGCACCGTGGTCTCTCCCGCGCCCAACGACAGCGGCAGAAACGGCGGCATCACATCGAAGATGCCGAAGGTCTCAGCGATCGTCTTGACCTTGTCCATACCGATATAATGTGCCAAACGAACGGTCATGACATTGCGCGACTTCTCGATGCCGACGCGGAGCGGCGTAGGACCGTAGAACTCATGTGAGTAATTCTGCGGCCGCCACATCGGTTGACCGAATCCCGGGTCGTATTCGAACGGCGCGTCCATCACCAGGCTGGACGGCGTGAACCCGTTGTCCAACGCTGCCAGGTAAACGAACGGTTTGAACGACGATCCGGGCTGGCGCAAGGCTTGGGTCGCCCGGTTGAATTGGCTCATGGAAGCGGCGAAGCCGCCACTCATGGCCAGCACACGCCCGGTGTGCACGTCCATGGCCACCAGGCCGCCCTGTACGGCGGGGATCTGCCGCAACGCAAACCGCGCTGGATCGACCGTGTCCGCCGACGCCTCCGCATCCACAGGTAAGGGCTCGACCAAAACCACATCGGCCCGCGCGAGCACATCGGCCGGCCGCTGCGGCTGGCGACCAATACGCTGCCCTTTGATCCAGCGCCGGGCCCATTTCAATTCGTCGAACGGAATCACGGCCCGGCTGCCATCAACCAACCCGATCTCTGCCCCGGCACGTTGAGAGGCATCCAGCACCACGGCCAACTGCCAAGCCTCGCCGCCGGCCGGCGGCAGGATGCGGGTCAGGGCCGCCCGCCAGTCGTCCATGGAGCGCAGTCTGGCGATCGGCCCGCGCCAACCATGCCGACGGTCATACGTCATCAGACCGTCGCGTAAGGCCTCGGTGGCGATCGCCTGCAACCGCGGGTCGACCGTGGCACGCACCGAAAGGCCACCTTCGTACAAGGCCTCCTCGCCATACATGCGCTCCAATTCCCGCCGAACCTCCTCGGCGAAGTATTCCGCCTCGACGATCTCCGTGGCATCCCGGCGACGGACCTCCAGGGGTGCGCCCATGGCAGCGCGCGCCACGTCCGGCGCGATGTGCCCGTCTTCCAGCATGCGTCCGATCACCCAGTTGCGCCGGGCGATCGCCGCTTCGGTGCGGCGGATCGGATGATAGTTGTTTGGCGCCTTGGGCAGAGCTGCCAAATAGGCCGCTTCGGCTAGGGTCAACTCCGCCAACGCCTTATTGAAGTAGTTGAGCGCCGCCGCTGCCACGCCATAGGACCGGTAGCCGAGGAAAATCTCGTTGAGATACAGCTCGAGGATGCGGTCCTTGGACAAGGCGCCTTCGATCCGAATCGCCAGCACCGCTTCCTTGAGCTTGCGGGTGATCGATACTTCGTTGGACAAAAGGAAATTCTTGGCCACCTGCTGGGTGATCGTCGACGCCCCAACTGGACGCCGGTCGTTTTGTAGATTGCGAATATTGGTCAACACGGCCCGGCCAATGCCAAGGACATCAAGACCCGGGTGCGAATAAAATCCCTTGTCTTCGGCCGATAGGAAGGCATTGATCACACGCTGGGGAATCGCCGCGATGGGCACGAAAACCCGACGCTCCCGGGCATATTCCGCCAACAAGCGACCGTCGCCAGCATGGATACGCGTCACCGTCGGCGGTTCGTACTCCGCCAGGTACTGATGGTCGGGTAGATCGCCGCCGTAGCTACTGATTAGCCAAAAGAACCCCGCGGTACCCGCCAGCACGCCGATTGTAAAGAGCGTGAACAAACCTGCAAACAGTCTGACCATGGACCGAGCTTTCCGCCGTTGCTGCCGTCATCCTTGCCGAGCCCGATCACACGTCGGACCCCCGCCGCACCTCCCCACAGATAGGAGACAAGCGGCCCGATGTCTAAGCTATCGACGACCGGCCGCCAAGTATGGCGCGCGCGTGACGACTGGCCAGGCCGGATCAGGCTGCCAAGGGAACAATGCCACGAAAGCTCTCGGCGATGTGGCTTTCCAGGCGGTCAAGCAGGCGCGATGGCCGTTCACGGCTGCGCTCCAGCGAGACCTCGAACATCGGCAGCGCGGGGAACCCCTCGTCCTCAGACAGGCGGCGTAAACCGGGGTACAGACTGCTCTCGGCCACGACACCCACCGCAAGTCCACTGCGCACGGCGGCCAGATTGCCAGCGAAACTCACACTGGTGTAGGCGATCCGGTGCGCCCGACCCTGCGTCGACAGGGTGTCGAGGGCCCATCGCCGGAAGGGACAGCCCGGATGATACAGCGCCAACGGCAAAGGCACCCGATCCTGCGCATCATGCTGCGCCGAAGTGACCCAGACCGCCCGCTCGCGGTGCACCACGACCCCGCGCGACGTTCCGACCGGCGGCACCAGCAAAGCCAGATCGACGCTACCGGCCGCCAACCGCTCACGCAGCGACCGAGTCGAGTCGCACACTAGATCAACATGAACGCGTGGGTGACTCTCGCCGAACCGGGCCAAAATACCGGGCAGCAAGGCGCTCGCGTAATCATCTGGCGTGCCCAGGGTCACGGTGCCTGTGAGAGCGTCGTCGTCGAATGCGGCCAAGGCCTCCTGATGGACGCGCAAAATCCGCCGCGCATGCCAAAGCAGCCGTTCCCCGTCATACGTCAATCCCACACTACGACCGGTGCGTTCGAACAAGGGCCGCTGCAACCCTTCCTCCAGACGCTTCATCTGCATGCTGACAGCCGACTGGGTTCGCGCCACGCGGCCGGCGGCCGCCGTGAAGCTGCCGGTCTCCGCGATAGCGACGAAACTGCGCAGCAAATCCGGTTCGATGGTTCCGAGCACGATCGCCGCCCTGGCCGCCATATCCATCAACGAGACTTATCCTCCATATTAGAACTATTCGTTGGATTGATCAACTGGCACTTGCCACGTCTTCCGCAGCAATCCGGGCCCCATCGCACCCGGCCAGTGACTTCGGGAGATTCATCATGACCGACCTATGCCAGACCGACCGGGCCAACGCCCTGACCTTCCTGGCCAGCGACACCCGGCCGCTCGGCGCCGCCTCTGCGCTCTGGCACCGACTTCTGCGCGCCGTCCGCCAAGTGCAGGCACCTGACAGAAGCCATCCGACGTATGGCCACCCCGCAGACCGAAGCCGGCTCGCACATCACATACCGCCCCATCTGCGCGCCGATGTGCTGGGCGATCACGCGACCATGCATCTGTCAAATCCAAGTCGCAGCCAACAAGCCGCCACCGGGGTTTCCCCGTTTGCTTTCGTCCTGACGCCGCACGGTCTGCGCCACGTTGACGGTTCTAGGCTCTGAACGCGGCTGGTATCGCCCCATCCCGGAATTGGCAGCGGGCTGACCGGCCCGGCCCGGCCCGACGACGACGTGGCAGCCCGGAGGCGCGCGGATGACGACCCGGCCCGAGCATTTCGGTCGGCAGGGTGGTTGCCGTGTGCCGCCGGGCCACACGGTATTGGGGTCGGTGCTCGACCGAACCGTTCGCAAAGCCCTGCGGATGGCGCAAACCGGAAAAACGGACACACCAACCCGAGTAGAGGCCGCGTTCGGTTGTTTCACCGAATTGAGCCGTTGTTGAAGGCCGTAGGGATGTGGTAACTGAATTTTGAGGAGAGTCGCGAGGCTGGAAATTACCCTCTATTGGTGTAGACTCACTACACAATTCAATGAATATTTCTCAGGTGGTCCAGGTCTTGGGTTGAGGTAAAGAACCAACCATGCCGAAACGCGTATCAGCGGCCGGGATCGCCGCGATGATCGAACAGGTGTCCCGACTGACACACTCCGCAGGGTATGCCGAGGGACTCTACCCGGCCCAATGGACAGCGCTGCGGTTCTTCTCCGAAGCGCCGCCATCGGCGCGGACGACCGCGGGACTCGCTCGATTTCAGGGTATGAGTCTGGGACCGGTGGCACGCACCGTCAGGACCCTGGTCGACAAGGGCTTGCTTGCCCGTGCGGCCAATCCGCTGAGTCGGCGTGCCGACCTGATCGCGGTGACCAACGCCGGACTCGCTCTGATGCAGCGCGATCCACGCCTGTCACTCAGCGAGACCATTGAGAACATGCCGATGGAGCAGAAAGTGGCCCTCGCCGCAGCGTTGGAGACCCTTCTGTACGGACTGTTCGCCATGCAACGACCAGCCGAACCTGTGACCGACGCATCGGCTGAGATCGACACGGCCTCTGCCGAGGGGGTCTGCGCGGACGACATCACACCACACTGACCGAATGGCTGATGCCAGCCCCACTGTTGTGCCGACGGGTTGCGGTTGGCAAGCGAAATGCGCTAAGATAAGGGTTGGGATGGGGTTTCGTATCGGTTGCTACCTTCGGTCGTTGTGTACCGTTTTGCACCTGTCACAAGGTGAAGCCCGTCTCGCATCGTCTCCGCCCAAAGACAACCGCGAGACGCATGGGCCACGACAAGGGCAAGGACATCGAACCGAACTGGCAAGGCGCCTGGGATCAGCGCGGCACCTGTCGGGTGACCAAAATCGTCGAAATGATCGAACAGTTGTCCCGACTCACGCACTCAGCAGGGCATGATGAGGGACTCTATCCGATCCAATGGACAGCGCTACGGTTCTTCTCCGAAGCGCCTGCATGGCTGCGGACGACCGTCGGATTCGCCCAGTTCCAAGGCATGAGTGTGGCACGGGTGACACGCACCGTGCGGATTCTCGCCGACAAGGGGTTGCTGGCCCGTGCGGCCAATCCGCTGAGTCGGCGTACTGACCTGATCGCGCTGACCCATGCCGGCCTCACCATGATGCAGCGCGATCCGCGCCTGTCGCTCACCGAGTCCCTTGAGAGAATGCCGACGGAGCAGAAAGCCGCCCTGGCTGCGGCGTTGGAGACCCTGCTTGACCGCCTGTTCTCCATGCAACTCGAAGCCAATCTGGCGCCCGATGCAACGGTTGAGGGTGACATGGCCACCATGGAGGCCGCCACTGAGATGGCGGACGTGGACGACATCACACCAACTTAGTCGAATCGCTGATGCCGACCCCACAGCCATGCTGACGGGTTGCGGTCGGCAAGCCAAGTGCGCTACCTGAACAGCTTTGGCGTGGCTTACTGTCGGTTACCGCCATCGATTGCGGTGGGCTGCCGGGTGCCCGTCAACAGCAAAGCTCGTCTTGCCCCCTCTCCGCCCAAAGATCGCCACGAGACCCATGGCCCGCTACAATTTCAAGGACATCGAACCGAAATGGCAGGCCGCGTGGGATCAGCGCGGCGCCTTCCGGGTGACTGAAGACGTCGGCCGGCCGAAGTACTATGTGCTGGAGATGTTCCCCTATCCATCCGGGCGCCTGCACGTTGGCCACATGCGCAATTACACCATCGGCGACGTTTTGGCACGGTTCAAACGCGCCCAGGGATTCAACGTTCTGCACCCGATGGGTTGGGATGCGTTCGGCTTGCCGGCAGAGAATGCGGCACGCGACAACCGGGTGCATCCGGCAAAATGGACCTTCGAGAACATCGCCACCATGCGCAGCCAGCTCAAGCTGATGGGGCTGGCCTATGACTGGGACCGTGAAATCGCCACGTGCGCCCCGGAGTACTATCGGCACGAACAGAAATTTTTTCTGGATTTCCTGAACGCGGGTCTAGCCTATCGTCGGGAGTCGTGGGTGAATTGGGACCCGGTCGAGAATACGGTGCTGGCCAACGAACAGGTAATCGACGGACGCGGCTGGCGATCCGGCGCGCCTGTCGAGCGTCGCCTGCTCAACCAGTGGTTCCTGCGCATCACCGCGTTCGCCGACGAGTTGCTGGAGGCCATTGGCCGTCTGGACCGCTGGCCGGACAAGGTGCGCCTGATGCAGGAGAACTGGATTGGGCGGTCGACGGGACTGCGCTTCCGGTTCACCGTCGAGCAATCAGACGGCACACCCCACAGCGACGTCGAGGTTTTCTCGACCCGGCCGGACACGTTGTTCGGCGCCTCGTTTCTGGCACTGTCACCGTACCATCCGCTGACCGCACGGCTGGCCGCAGAATCGCCGTCGCTGCAGACGTTCGTGGAGATGTGCGGCCGAATCGGCACCAGTGAGGAAGCGATCGAAACCGCCGAAAAACACGGATTCGACACAGGTCTGGTGGCCCGCCACCCGCTTGATTCGAACCGCACGGTGCCGGTCTTCGTCGCCAATTTCGTCCTCATGGAGTATGGCACCGGCGCCATCTTCGGCTGTCCGGGCCATGACCAGCGCGATTTGGACTTCGCGCGCAAATACGGCCTGTCGGTGGTGCCGGTGGTCTTGCCACCGGACGCTGATGCCATTGGTTTCACCATCGGCACCGAGGCGTATACCGGCCCAGGCCGGATGATCAACTCCGA
Source organism: Azospirillaceae bacterium (assembly GCA_028281465.1). Lineage (GTDB taxonomy): Bacteria > Pseudomonadota > Alphaproteobacteria > Azospirillales > Azospirillaceae > JANQJV01. Next base: position 18,800 of record JANQJV010000113.1, read on the forward strand.
GTTCCTTAACGGTCTGGACGTCGAGGCTGCCAAAGCAGCGGTGTGCACCCGTCTGGAAGCGACCGGCCACGGCGAGCGCATTGTGCAATATCGTTTGCGTGACTGGGGCGTTTCGCGACAGCGCTATTGGGGCTGCCCGGTGCCTGTCATGTACCGCGCCGACGGCACCATGGTTCCCGTGCCGGAAGACCAACTGCCGGTGCTGCTGCCGGAAGATGTGGATTGGGACCAACCGGGCAATCCCCTGGATACCCATCCGACCTGGAAATTCACGACCTGTCCGGAAACCGGTCAACCCGCGGTGCGCGAGACCGACACCTTCGACACTTTCTTTGAATCGTCCTGGTATTTCGCCCGCTTCACCTCGCCGCACGCATCCGCACGCGGATTCGACCGGGCAGCAGCCGACTATTGGCTCCCGGTCGACCAATATATCGGCGGCGTCGAACACGCTGTGCTGCATCTGCTGTACTCCCGCTTCTTCATGCGAGCGCTCAAGCAGTGCGGGTACACGGATGTCGAAGAACCGTTCGCCGGCTTGATGACCCAGGGCATGGTCACGCACGAAACCTTCCGCGACGCCAACGGCACCTGGCTGTACCCGGAAGAGGTGGAAGAGCGGGACGGACGTCTGGTGAAGCGCCGCGATGAGCGCCCGGTGATCGTAGGACGTCTCGAGAAGATGTCCAAATCTAAGAAGAATGTGGTCGGGCTGGAACAGACGGTGGATACCTACGGGGCCGACACAACCCGCTTCATGCTCCTGTCGGACAGTCCACCGGACCGCGATGTCGAATGGTCGAACGCCGGAATCGATGGCGCATGGCGATTCCTGAATCGGGTGTTTCGCATGGTGACCGAGTCGCCGATCGCTTTACCCGCCGTCGGCACCCCCTGTCCGGAATACCTGTCGGAACCGGCCAAGACTGTGCGGCGCCAAGTGCACAAGACCATCGTCGCCATCACCGACGACTTTCAGCGCTTTCATTTGAACAAAGCGGTCGCCAGAGTGCGCGAATTGGCCAACGCATTGGCCGATTTGGACGGGCACGCCGACGGGGCCGGCTGGGTTCTGCGCGAGGGATTGGAAACCCTGGTGTGCCTGATGGCGCCCATGACGCCCCATGTGTGCGAGGAACTCTGGCAGGCTCTGGGACACACCGACCTCCTGGTTGACACGCCGTGGCCCAAGCCGGACGTCACCTTGACGGCGGAGGAACGGGTAACGGTGGCAGTGCAGGTCAACGGCAAGCTGCGCACCACAGTGTCATTGCCGGTCGATTGCGACGAGGCAAACGCCCGGACGGCCGCCATGAACGATCCGATCGTGGCCAGGACGCTGCAGGACCGGCCCATTCGCAAAGTCATCGTCGTGCCTAACCGGATCGTCAACATTGTTGCATGAGGCTGGCCGTGCATCGACCCTCCCGCTCCATCGTTTCGCGGCGCCTCGCCCTCCGCATGGGATTGGCCATAGCCTGCCTGAGCTGGACATCCGCTTGCGGTTTCCGTCCCTTGTACGGGCGCCGGGAAGACGGGTCGAGCGTGGATGACCGTTTGAAGGCTGTCGAGATCGGTCTCATCGCGGACCGGCGGGGGCAGATTCTACGCAATCTGCTGGTCGACCGGTTCCATCGCGACGGCGCTACGGAACCGGTGCATCGATTGTCCGTCGAGCTCCAGATCGTCGAGCGCAGCCTCGGTATCCAGGTCGATGCAACGGCGACGCGCGCCCAGCTTAAGATGACCACCAGATATCGGTTGGATGATATCGCAGCCAACAAAGTCGTGTTTCGGAGCTCCAGCCGTGTGGTCGCCAACTACAATGTTCTTTCCGAGCAGTTTGCCACGATTGCTGCCGAGGAATCCGCCTTGCAGCAAGGATTGGTCCAGCTCAGCGAACGAGTCGCGAGTCGGATTGGCCTGTTCCTCAATCGCTTGCCATGATCCTTCGGTTTCGTGACTGTCTTGACGGATGAAGCTGCAAGGTCCGGCCATTGATCGGTTTCTTCGTGCGCCGGACCCACAGGTGCGCGCCGTGCTGGTCTATGGTCCGGATGGAGGTTTGGTGCGCCAACGCGCCAGGCAACTCGCCCGGCACGTGATCGCCGATGCTGACGACCCATTCCGCGTCGCCGACCTGGCACAGGACGCCATTGTCAGTGATCCGGCCCGTCTCTTCGATGAAGCCGCCGCCCAATCGCTCACCGGCGGCCGACGTCTGATCCGTATCCGTCCGGCCGGCGACAGGCTCACCCCTGCGCTCGCCACCGTGCTCAAAGCGCCGCCGGCCACCGACACCCTGATTGTGCTGGAGGCCGACGAGTTGCCGGTCGGCTCCAAGCTGCGCCAGCTTTTTGAAACCACCGCCAGTGCCGCGGCCATGCCATGCTATGTGGAGGATGAAGCCGGGTTGGCGCGTATCATCGGCCAGGAGCTGCGCGCCGCTGGATTGAACGCGGACGCCGACGCGCTTGCCTATCTCGCCGGTTGTCTGGTCGGCGACCGCATGGTGGCCCACCAAGAACTGAACAAACTTCTTCTCTACATGGGTCGCGAGACCCGACTCACTCTGGCCGATGCCGAGGCTTGCGTGGGTGACAGCGCTGCCCTGGCACTCGACCTACCGTCCTGGGCGGCAGCCGGTGGCGATCCGGCCGGCGTCGATCGCGCCTTGGTGCGTTTGTTTGGCGAGGGACAAAGCCCGGTGGCCGTGCTGCGCAGCGCGCAGCGGCACTTCCAGCGGCTGCACCAGGCCAAGGCGGCGGTGGCCGATGGTGCCGGCGTCGAAGCGGCCACCGATGCACTTCGACCGGCTGTGTTCTTTCGCCACAAAAAACAGTTCCAGACCCAGCTACGCCGATGGCCTTTGCGCGGCCTGAATCGGGCCCTCGTCCAGCTCACCGACGCGGAAGCCGATTGCAAGACCACCGGCCTACCGGACCAGACGATCTGCTGGCGCACTCTGCTCTTGATTGCCCAAACCGCGCGCAAGGCGTGACATTGGCAGACAGCTCATACAACGGCCCGCATTGACGACAGGTTCGGTTTCGGCGTTGAACGAGGCGCGCCGGCATCCCTGCCGGCTGGACCGCCGCCATCTTGGCGGCCGGCCGCTGGGGGTGGTCCGGCCCGGGCGGGAGCCGCCGGTCC
>JANQJV010000126.1 GCA_028281465.1 Azospirillaceae bacterium
GTGTTTCGGAGCGCCGGCCTCCTTGCCGGCTGGACCGCCGGCTTCCAGCCGGCCCGGACCCCGCCCGGGGCCGGGCGCCAAGATGGCGGCGGTCCAGCCGGCCGGGATGCCGGCGCTCCTGGTTCAGCGCCGAAACCGAACCTGTCGTCAATGCGGGCCATGGGTCTTACGCCGCCGGCGCCAGGGTTGTGGCGAGGCGGCTGGCGGCCCAGGGCGAGGCGAGGTAGCGGGCGGCGCGTTCGGCCAGCAGGGTTTTGGCGAATCCGACCTGGCCGTCGGCCAGGGCGGCCTCGATCAGCAGGCGGGCGAACAGGTCGCGTTGGGCGTGGCTGCCGCCGATGCGGATGATCTCGCCCCGGACCGGTGCCAGCAGGTCGACCGCCCGGCCGGGGTGACCCCTCTGTACGGCGGCGATGGCGTCCAGCAGGGTCAGGCCGACGGTGCGGGCCACATCCGGCTGGGTGCCCGATCGCTCCGCCGCCGCGGTCCGGGCTGCGGCCAGGAAGCGGTCGGCCTCCCGGTGTCGGCCGGCGCCGCCCAAGGCCAGCAGATAATGGGCATCGGCGAACACCAGGGTGTGGTCGCCGCAATGGCCGGCGGCCAGCTCGGCCAGTTCGTGCCAACGCGGGCCCACATTCACCCCCACCGCCTCCAGCCGCCATAACAGGGAGGCGCCGTTGCTGATGTCGCGGAAATCGTCGCTGCCGCTGGATCGGATGCAGCGGTCGTACAACGCCAGCACCGGCTCCGGCTGATCCAGCTCCACGTGGAACAGCGCCCGATGCCAGACGATGTGGTCGGCAAAGTTGTTGCAATGCGCCCAGGCATCGGGGCGGTCCGCGAGCCATGCGAGGCCGTCGGCCGGACGTCCGGTCATCTCCATGACATGGGCGACCGCGTGCAGGCCCCAGGCGTCGCCCGGTTCCAGCGCCACGGCATGCCGACCGACCCGCTCCGCTTCGGCATGGGCGCCGCATTCCTCCAAGCCGAAGGCGTGGCAGCCGTGCACGAACCCGGCGTCGGGCGTGTCGTCGGTCCAGTGCGGCAACACCGCCTCGGTGGCGGCGCACATCTCCGCCGCGGCGCCCAGCATGAAATGGGCCGCATGGGTCAGCTTGACCGTCAGGGCGTCGAGCGGAAAATCGCCGCTGAGCAGCGTCAGCCGGTCGGCCGCGCCGCGCCAGTCGCCGCGCCGCCAGTGCCGTAGCGCTTCCACCAGGCGGCGCTCCCGTTCCGTGCCGCCGCGCGCGGCCAGGGACGCATCGGCCTGGACCAGGGCCTGGTCGATCACCGGTCCCAAGCGCGCCTGGGCCAGAAAACCGGCGAAAAACCCGCGCGCCGCATGGGCCAGCACCATCTCCGGATCGGTCGCCAAGGTGGCGCCCAGGGCATCCGGCGTGTGCCGGCAATGCGACAGGAAATGCCGCACTGTGGCGTCGAACTGCGCCACGGCGGCCGGGTTTGCTGCGGTCACCGGGATGCCGCGTCGATCTGTGAGGGTGCCCATGGCGTTTTCCATCCGTCAGCCATGGGTATTTTTATAGTCACTCGTTCACGACATCGGAACCGGCGTGCGGGTGCCACCCTTTGCTGCGGGACCGCCCTCGACGGCGGCGTGAGGCCGAAAAGGTCAGAGAGTCTGCCGCCGCGCCGGTGCGCCGGGTCCCGGCCCTTGTGGCCGGATCGCGCAATCGTGACTCGGCGTGGCGCGCCGGGGCGGCCGGCGGGGCGATCTGCGGACCCATCTGGAGGTTCGTAACCTCGGCCGGCCGGCGGGCATCCCATGCGCTGACGTGCCGCACCGCTCCGTTCCCCGGAACCGCCCTGCCGCCATGACCGCGCCATCCAGTGCCGCCGCCCGCCCTCTGCCCGCCGCCGTGAACCGGCCGGTGACGCTGGCCGCCCTGGCCGGGCTGATGCTGCTGGCGGCGCTGGTGCTGCAGGCGGCCGGGCCGCGCCACGGCGCGCTGGTGCTGGTCGGGGCGCTCCTGGGGCTGACCCTGTACCACGCCGCCTTCGGCTTCACCGCCGCCTGGCGGCAGTTTCTGGTCGAGCGCCGCAGCGATGGCATCCTTGCCCAAATGCTCATGCTGGCGCTGGCCTGCGCGCTGTTCTTCCCGGCCCTGGAGGCGGGCCAGCTATTCGGCCGGCCGGTGCATGGCTTCGTCTTCCCGGCCGGCGTCTCCGTGCTGGTCGGCGCGTTCCTGTTCGGCATCGGCATGCAGTTGGGCGGCGGCTGCGGCAGCGGCACGCTGTATACGGTCGGCGGCGGCAGCACGCGCATGCTGGTGACTCTGCTGTTCTTCATCATCGGCTCAGTGGCGGCCACGGCGCATTTGCCCTGGTGGTTCAGCCTGCCCGGGGTTGGGGCTGTGTCGCTCGTCCAGATGCTCGGGGCCGGACCGGCCTTGGCCGTGCATGGGCTGGTGTTCGCCGGCCTGGCCTTGGGCGCCTGGTTGGCCGGGCGCGGCCGTGCCGCCCGCACCCCGGCCGCCGGTGTCGCGGTTGCGTGGCAAGCGCGGCTCTTCACCGGCCCCTGGCCGCTGCTTGCCGGCGCCATTGCCCTGGCGCTGCTCAACTTCGCCACCCTGGCGCTGGCCGGGCGACCCTGGGGGATCACCTCTGCCTTCGCGCTGTGGGGCGCCAAGGGCCTGGAGGGCCTGGGCGTGGACATGGCGGCGTGGCCGATGTGGTCGCGCGGCCAGCTCGACGCGCCGCTGACCCACGACATCAACAGCATCATGAACGCCGGCATCGTCTTGGGTGCGCTCCTGGCGGCGGGTCTTGCCGGCCGGTTCGCGCCGGTCTGGCGCTTGCCGTGGCGGCACTGGGGTGCCGCCGCCGTCGGCGGGCTGTTGCTCGGCTACGGCGCCCGGCTCGCCTTCGGATGCAACATCGGTGCGTTCTTCAGCGGCATCGCCTCGGGCAGCCTGCACGGCTGGCTGTGGCTGGGGGCGGCCGTGTTCGGCAATCTGGCCGGTTTGGCCTTGCGCCCCTGGTTCGGTCTGGCCAACCATGCCCTCGCCGCCCTGGCCGTTTCCGCAACACCGGCGGACGCCGGCCCGTGCGCGACGGGCCGGGCCGCCGCGTGCCCGCACCGCCTGGCTGAGCCGGACAGACGGTGATCCGTCGTCGCCCCTTCCCACACCGCAAAAACGGGAGCGTCCCCATGCGTGGTCTCAAAACCCTGGTTCTCGCCGCGTCCGCCCTGGCCCTCATCGGCGGCAGCGCGCTCGCCGGTCCGCAGTTCGTCCGCGACGGCCACGCGCTCGGCGGCTACGACGCCGTCGGCTATTTCACGGAAGGCCAACCGGTCAAGGGGTCGGACGATTTCACCCACACCTACAACGGCGCCACCTGGCTGTTCGCCAGCGCCGAAAACCGCGACCGCTTCGCCGCCGACCCGGCCGCCTACGCGCCGGCTTTCGACGGCCACTGTGCCTACGGCGTGGCGCTGAGGGGCAAGGTGCCCGGCGACCCGGCTGTCTGGGACATCGTCGACGGCATCCTCTACGTCAACGTCAACCGTCAGGTGCAGGACTGGTGGCGCGCCGACGTGCCGGGCTTCATCACCAAGGCCGAGGCCAACTGGCCGGCGCTGGCGCCGCAGCCCGCCGCGGTCGACCGCAACCGGTAAACCGGGAACCGCACGCCCCCGACCTCTCCCCCTTTGAAGGACCGGTCGTCGGGCTGCCCTGTTTCGGAGCGCCGGTATCCTTGCCGGCTGGACCGCCGGCTTCCAGCCGGCCCGGACCACGCCCAGCGGCCGGCCGCCAAGATGGCGGCGGTCCAGCCGCCCGGGATGCCGGCGCCCCTGGTTCAGCGCCGAAACCGACCGTGTCGTCAATGCGGGCCATGGGTATTATCGGGTCGTGGCTTCGGTTTGCCAGTCCCAGGGGTATTGGAAACGGGTGCTCCAGAGGCCGGCGCGGGTGGACTGGGCGGTGCGTTCGGCCGGTAGATAGGTGTCGGTGATGACCCGGTCGGCGAAGGCGTAGCCGGCGCGCACCAGGAGGGCGGCGACATCGGTCCCGGCCAGCCGGCAGCGCACCGGACGCGGCGCGGTAAGGGCGCCGGGGGCGGTGGCGTCGATGATCCGGCAGTCTGCCGGCGCGGCCAACAATAGCCCGCGCAACAGCAGCGTGGCATGCCGGCCGCAGCGGAACTGGCCGCGTTGGTCGCGGCAATGCTGGTCGCGGTGCGGCGCCGCGATGCCCCACAACCGGTAGAACACGCCGTCGAACAAAAACGTCTCGCCGGACAAGACGGTGGGATCGACCACCGCGACCGCCTCTGCGGGCGGCGCTTCGGCGGCCCGAGCCGGCGCCAAGCTTGCCAGAAGCAAGACCGCTGCTAGATTGATGTAATTCATAATTCAAACATGTCCCTGGCCGCACCGAGCAGTCGATGGTTCCTTGGTCACAAGACCCAATTCTAATTGGATCATACTCCAAGATACCCAAAAATCATAGGATCGCTGTTTCTTGAGCGCATGGCCAGGATCGCGCCATGCGCGGGTATGACCCTGAGAAAGCACGGCGAACGCTGCAGGCTTACATTGCCGGCAAGTCCGAGACGGTGGCGGCGTGGAGCCGACGTGCCGGCATTTCGGATGAGACGGTCCGGTCCTTCCTCAAAGGACGTTCGCAGTCACTCCAAGCCAGCACGCTGGAAAAACTCGCCCGGGCGGATGGGGTCGATACGGCGCAGTTGCTGCCGGGGGCGGCGGCCTTGGCCGACCGGCCGGTGGTCACGGCGGCGCTTGCCGATGGGCCGGGCGTGGAGATGCTGGGCAGCCGCTTCGTGCGTGTGTGCCGGGAGGATCCGGCCGATCCTGGGTTCGTGCTGTTCGAGACAGCCTGGCTGGCGACGCTCACCGCCGCCCGGCCCGACCAGCTCGTGCTGCTGCCGGTGCGCGGCGACGCCATGGCCGACACGCTGCGCCCCGGCGACACGGTGCTGGTGGACCGGAGCCAAACCACCTGCGCCGACACCGGCCTGTTCGCCGTTGCCATCGACGACACACCGGCGATCAAACGGCTGACCCACGACTGGACGACCAACCGCTTACTGGTCGGCCACGACAACGCGGCCTACCCCGGCTTTGCCGCCGACCCCAACGCCGTCACCATCTTCGGCCGCTTGCTCTGGCTCACCCGCCCGCTGCCCTGACGCCGCCGGGCCGTCGCCGATCCCTGCGGGATGGCGGCACCACGCTTGCCAGCCAAGCCTCACCCCCACGCGGGGTGAATGGCCCTTTGACCACGCCCCATGGCGTCCCCTAGGGGATTCGAACCCCTGTTGCCGCCGTGAGAGGGCGGTGTCCTAGGCCTCTAGACGAAGGGGACCACTGGCTAATCCGATCAGCTTAGACACTATGAAGGGGCAGTCGCAATCGAATTCTGAATGGCCTTGGCTGCTCGGATGTGGTTGCGCTCATGGGCGATCGGTCAGGTGGTGCCACAGCAGACTGATGTGACGGGCGGCCGGTGGCCGCTGCAGAGCCGGGGTGAACAGGCGGTGGCCATGCTTGCGCAGATGCGCCAAGTAAAGTCGGCCAAGGCGGGACAGGAGCAGCCAGGATCGCGCCGGTTCCGGCAATGCCGCCCGCGACCGATGGGCGGCGTCGAAATGCGTGGCCGCGGCCGCGGCGACCTCGGCCGCCGCGGCCGAAACGGCTGGTGATTGCGGCCACTGCCGGAGGGAGGCCGGGGGTCCGCCGTGCCGCCGCAAGGCGTCGGTCGGAAGCATGACCCGGCCATGGGGCAGGTGTCGCGGCACCGACCGGAGCCCGCTGGTGAGCGTCCAACCGATCCCAAGACGGCGCGCCACCGCGTGGGCGGCGGCATCGCGGGCGCCGAGCACTTCCATCACCAACTGCATCAGGGGAGCCGCCGTGGCCTCCGCATGTGCCTGTAGGGCTGCCATATCGGCCGGCGGTGCATCCGCCAGGTCATGTTCGCGGGCATCGATCAGGGCATGGAAGTGATGCCGGCTCAGGGCGAAACCCCGGATCGCGGGCGCCAATGCGTCGAGCACGGCATGCGGCAAAGGGCCGCCCGAGGTCGACGCCGTGCCCTGCATCCGACCCGGTGCATGGTCCGTTGCGTAGAGGCGCTCAATGCTCTCTCGCCACCATTGCAAGCGCAGGAGACCAACCAGAGAGTCGGTGACTCGCCAAGGCACGCGCGCAAGTTCTAGATTGAAGGCGTGAAGCGCAAAGAGGGCCAGGCGTTCCCGTTCTGGAGCAAACAGGCAAATCAAGAATCTATCATTATCTCCGAGCCGCACCTGTTCTGCGCAATATGACGAGGACTCGCCAGGCATCGATCACTCCGCTCAGTCGATTCGGTGATATGGTGCGGCGCGTCGTCCCATGCTGCATGGGACCGACGGATCGGGCGACAACCTGGAACGGAATTCAGGGCGTGACAAGGATGGTTGCGGCTGCGGCCATGTGGCGAGTGCTCACAGACTCCGCTTGATCCACACCACGGGAGCCAGCCAATGCAGTTGCACGTCTTCGAGATCGGGATGGTCCGGGTTGTAGGAGCGCAGCGTGAATCGTCCCGTCTGCCGACCCGGCACCACATATTTGAGATATCCCGTGCCGTCGAGGGTGCGGACGGCGCAGTCGGTCCAGCGCGCGAACGGAAACGGTGCGTTGGCGTCCACCTGGGTGAGCAAGCGGCGGGAACAGATGACCACGTCGCCGCGGCGGTACGCCGGTGCCATGGATGATCCCGATACCTCAATGGCGATGTGGTCGACATCGCCCAGATCGAAATCGATGAATTTGATGTCCTGGTCTTCACGGTCGATCGGTTTCCAGATCTCGCCGGAAGAGACGATGCCGACCACGGGCAACCGATTGCTGCGCGCCCCTTGTCCGGTGCGCAGCCACCACTCGTTGACGCCCAACGCCTCGGACATTCGCGAAAACGCATCGCCGCGGGGTTGGTCGACCTCTCCGGTGACGTACTTGTACAGTCGTCCCCTATCGATGCCGGTGCGACGCTCGAATTCGACCACGGACCAGCCTTTCCGGTCGAGTTCGTCCCGAATTCGTTTCCACCAGGGATACATCACTCGTTCGCTGCAGATATGGACAGTGGTTTGGGCACAAGGATCGCTATCACGATGCTTCGACCGCTTACACAGAAATTGCTTCCAGCATATGATTTCCTAATGCAAATGAAGCGGTACGACGACATCTCTAATCCAATAGCATCGAAAGATTCATCACTGCCACATGGGTGGTGTCCATGGGTTGGATCGGCCATTGAAAGAACAATTTGTCCCAATGGAACGCACACAGATTCCAACAAAGGGTATAACTCAATGAACTGTTTATAAGAACCGTCGACACCTGGATCGTCAGGTCTGGACGGATCCGCGGTGACGGACTATCCAAATGGATCGTCCGTCTCCCTCCGCGCACCTTTGGATGTCCGCCCCATGACCGAGCCGTCGGCTGCGATCGATTTCGACCAACTGCGTACCTTGACCATCAATTTACCACCCGCCGATTCCGAAGCCGCCACCGCCGCTCTGGTGCGCCAGACGCGATTGACGAAACCACGGGGTTCGTTGGGCCGGCTGGAGGAGCTGGCCATCTGGCTGGCGCGTTGGCAGCGGCGTCATCCACCCGAGATGCGCCGGCCGCGGGTGGCCGTGTTTGCCGCCAATCACGGCATCGCCGGGCATGGCGTGTCGGCTTATCCGCCGGCCGTGACGGCACAAATGGTCCTGAACTTTCAGAATGGCGGCGGCGCCATCAACCAAATCTGTCGGACGGTGGATGCCGACCTGCGCGTCTATGAACTCGATCTGGACCACCCGACCGAGGATTTCTGCGGTGGTCCGGCCATGACCGAGGAAGGCTGCTGCCAAGCCTTGGCCTACGGCATGATGGCGGCCGAGCCGGGGCTCGATGTCTTGTGTCTGGGCGAGATGGGCATCGGCAACACGACGGCTGCGGCCGCGTTGTGTTATGCGTTGTTCGGTGGACCGGCGGAGCGGTGGGTCGGGCCCGGGACGGGGGTCGATGCCGCTGGCATCGAGCGCAAAATTCGGGTCATCGAGGCAGGACTGGCCGCGAACCGGGACAGTTTGGACGATGCGTTTGCGGTCCTACGCTGCCTCGGCGGCTTCGAACTGGCCGCCATCGTCGGCGCCGTCCTCGCGGCCCAGGTCGCCAATGTTCCGGTGGTGTTGGACGGATTCACCTGCACGGCGGCGGCGGCCGTGCTGTATCGACTCAACCCGCACGCCCTCGACCATTGTCTGGTGGCCCATGTCTCCGCCGAGCCCGGCCACCGCCATTTGCTTGCCCACTTGGAGAAGGCGCCGCTGATGGATTTGGGCATGCGTTTGGGCGAAGGCTCCGGGGCTGCGCTGGCCATCCCGATGCTGCGGGCCGCGGCGGCATGCCATAGCGGCATGGCAACCTTCCGCGACGCCGGTGTCAGCGAACGCATCGACCGCCTGGGCGAGGCAGAAACCGAAGCCGACCGTTAGCGTGTGCTCACGGCATCGCCAGGGTACACGGGCGCCTCAGCCAGGCGAAACATGGGGCCGCCGGCCTCGTGACAGAACGCCTTGTACTCGAACAGGTCGGTGGTCGCGTGTCGGCCGCGCACCATGCCGGCAATCAGGGCGGCTTGACGTTCACACTGTGCCACAGTCCCAAATTGTTGGGGCACCGCAAGGTACTCGCAGGTCCTTAGGCCGATACAGGCGATGAGAAACAACTCCACCATGACACGCCTCCCGGTGTGCGGATGATGGCCTGCGGCCTCGCCAGTTCGCGACGAGACGCCGCACCCCTCGGAAATCGTCACACAAACGACACCAATTTCCAACCAAAGAGTCTCTGGATCGTCATAAATCTGTAATGCAAGCGCCGGTCACCCGATCTGTGCCGGGTGCGTGCGGTTGGGTCGTGTCGTTGCGCGGTGATGCGGGCCGTCGAGGTGCGCCGTGAGGGGCCACGGATGACCCCGTTTGGCTCGATGACGGGGCGGGTCTGGCCCGTTGCTGCAATCGCTGACGGTTTCGGACGTCGCCGGGGACGCCCGCCCGCCTCGTCCAAGTCTTGGACGGTGTGTGGATGTGACGAGCATGTGGAGTCGATGGTTGGGGCCTCGGTCTGAATCGACCTGGGGGGATCGGCATGGCTGGGGACCGTCTGACCTTGATCGATCATTCAGTACAAAAATATTATCGGTGAACTCTATGGTGGAGCCATGACGGCGGAACCACGACGGCGGATCCGCCCCGGTTTGGTTAGGGTTTTGCTTGGGGTGACAGAGCCATGACCGGTTGAAGAAAGCTATTGAGCACTTAGAGAGAGCGCTTAGAGGTAACAGGGGATCCGGCAGAGCCAACGTCCGCATGAGTCGCTCGTGTGGCCACCCGACGGTGATCAAATCTCGGATGGAGACGGCACTCCAGAAATTGTCGACCTGTTGTTCAACCGAAAGCCAAATGACGATGAGGCGCCCATGGCTCGGTACCACCTTCCCCAACACTGGCCGGCCAAGACCGTTCTGGCGCTGTTGCTCCTGATCCCGGTTGTATTGGGTGATAATATTATTGCCTATCGATCAATGCTCTGGACGCATCACTTCCTGAATGGAGAGCACTCCGATCTCGTTGATGAATATAGGATGTTTTATGATTTTTCTGCTGTGCTCCATCAGAGACACTTGTTTCTGGATCGCTTTGTCCAGACTGACCCCAGCTTGGAGACCGCGCCCGGCGTGCCAAAAGACCGGCTGGATCAGCTCAACGGACAGGTCCAAGATGGATGGATGTGGATTCAACAGCGCCATCGAATGCATGATGAGCGCAAATTGGTCGAGTCTATCGATCGTTTGTTACTTGAACTCGTCGATGCCCAGATGCAGGCCCTGTCGGCCCGAGCGCGTGGCCATGTGGCAGAAGCCCACCGCATCGTCATAGATGGCTTGGCGCCGGCGTTTGGACAGACGCTGGCGCGACTGGGTGAACTGTTGCAGCGTCGTCGACAGATGGTCGATCAAAGCTTGGATGTGGCGCAAAGACAGGTGACGTGGCACCTGATCCAGTTTGCGTCGTTCACGTGCGTCACCGTGCTCTTGGGCGGTGCTTTGGGCTTTTTGGTGTTCCGCCAGGTTCGCCAATTGCGCCAAAATGAGACCATCACCGACACGATTTTCGATTCGATCCGCTCCGCTGTGTTGGTTCTCGATCGACGGGGCACGATCATCCGGGCGAATCGTGTTTGGTGGGACGACGGGGACCGGTTGAGGCTGGCATCCGACCCTGTCGGGACCCCGAGCCCCGACTATTTCACCCACGCCGCTGCGAGCGGACCAGGCCCGACGGGCGTCGCCGGCATGCGTGCGGTGCTGGAGGGGCGGCTGGCGACGTTTTCCCACGAATTCACGGTGTCGACACACGACGGTTCGGCCAGCTTCGTCATGGATGTCACGCCACTCGGGCCCGACCGGATGGGTCTGGTCGTCATTCAGCGCGACGTGACAGCCCGAAAACGGGCCGACCAGGCGTTGCGTGACCTGGGCATGCTCCACGAAACCATCCTGGAGTGCTTGCCGGTTGCTCTTTTTTATAAGGACACCGACGGCAACTACCTCGGCTGCAACCAGGTGTTTGCCGATCTGGTCGGACGGGAAAAAAACGAGATTATTGGACGCACTGCGGGCGACATTCTCGACCCCGAGACGGCGACGGAGATCGCGGAAAACGACCGCCGAGTGCTGGCCACCGGGCGTCGCCAAGTCTACGAGCACCGATTCACCGGCTTGGCCGGGCCAGCACGGGACGTCTGTTCCCACAAATCGGTCTATAGTCAGGTGGGTGACCCGGCAGCCGGCATCGTGGGGGTCATCGTCGATGTTACCGACCAGAAAGCGCTCATCCGAACATTGATCGAAAGCAAACAGCGGCTGCAGCTTGCGATCAACGGCACCAACGACGGCCTATGGGACTGGAATCTGGAGTCCGGAGATCTTTACCTCTCGCCGCGCTACAAGGCGATCCTCGGATACGGCGATTGGGACATGGCGAATGAGCTGTCGGCCGTCCGCCAGAAAATTCACCCCGATGATCTTCCGTTGGTCGAAAATCTGATCGGCTCCTACCAATCTGGCAGCCTGGCCCACCACGAAGTCGAATTTCGGATGCACCACAGGGATGGGTCGTGGCGCTGGATTCTAGCGCGCGGGGAGGCGTACCGTGATTCCGGTGGTGTCATCGTCCGGGTGGCTGGCACCCATTCCGATATCACCGACCGGAAACTGGCCGAAGAAAGAAACCGCAGTCTGGCGCAACGTTTGACCCTGGCCACCCGTGCCGGGGGCATCGGCATCTGGGATTATGATGCCACCCATGATCGGTTGCTTTGGAACGACGAAATGTTGACCATTTACGGTCTGAGTCGGGACCAGTTCTGCGGCACATTTGCCGCCTGGCGCGAGCGCGTCCATCCCGACGACCTGGCCAGGGCGGTTGCCGTCTTCGAAGCTCGGCTGGCCGATGGTGGCGATCTGAAAGTGGAGTTCCGAATCATTCGGCCGGATGGCGCCGAGCGCTCGGTTGTCGCCTTCGCGATCTCGCAATCCGATCCGTCCGGCGCACCGGTGCGCATGATTGGCACCAATCTGGACGTCACGGACTCCCGAACCATCCAAGCCAAGTTGGAAGCGGCCCGGCAGCAGGCGGTGCAGGCCAATGAGGCCAAGACGCGTTTTCTTGCCGCCATGAGCCATGAGTTGCGCACGCCGCTGGCCAATATTAGGGGTGTGGCGGAGCTGCTCGTGGGTGGCGGGCATGGCTGTGTCGTCCGCCACTGGGCCGATAAAATCCTGGAACAGTGCGATCACGAGATTGCGCTGGTCAATGACCTGCTCGACCAATCGCGCCTGGAGACCGGTACGCTGAACCTGGATCGTCACCCATTCATCTGTCGCGAAACCGTCGCCGCGGTGGTCGCGTCGATGATGCCGCGGGCCGTGGAGAAGGGACTGATGCTGCGGCTGCAGCGGTCCCAAACGGACACCGGGCCGATCCTCGGCGATGAAACCCGTGTGCGGCAGATTCTCATCAATCTGATTGTCAACGCGGTCAAATTCACCGATCACGGTGAAGTCATCGTCGATTTGGAGGAAGAAACCTTGGCATCGGGGATGACTGTCAGCCGAATCGGTGTGACCGATACTGGCATCGGCATCGATGCCGACAAGCTTGAAGAGATTTTCGACGAATTCGTGCAAGGTTTCGAGGTCGGGAACCAACCGCGGGACGGCACCGGGCTCGGTCTGGCCATCTCGCGTCGCTTAGCCCGCTGCATGGGCGGCGACATCACCGTCCAGAGCACACTCGGTGTCGGTAGCCGATTCACCTTTGAATTCACGGCGGCGCCGGCACCGCCGAGCGAGTCCAAACCGCGCCAAGGGCCGGTACAGGCGACAACAGCGGCTGAGTCGCTAGGGACGTTGTTGCTCGTAGAAGATAATTATTTGTCACGAGAGATTGCCGAAGCGCACCTTACAAGTGTCGGATGGCGTGTGCACACGGCAAAGGACGGCTTGGAGGCGGTGCAGCGGGTGGGTACCGGTGGGTTCGATGCCGTTCTGATGGACATACAGATGCCCAGGCTGGACGGCCTGGCTGCCACTCGGGAGATCCGCTTCCGTTATCCGCAGATGGCCACCATGCCGATTGTCGGCCTGTCGGCGAACGCATTTGCCCAAGACCGAGAGGCGGCTCTGGCTGCTGGCATGAACGCGTTTCTCGTCAAACCGGTCAACGCCGAGCGTCTGTTGGACACCCTCGCCGCATTCCGTGCGCTGCCGGCGCCAAAGGACGCAGGCAGCGCAGTGCCGTCGGCTGAATCACTGTTCGACGCCGAGCGTTTGGATGAATTGGAGAGCCTCCTGCCGCCGTCCCGTCTGCACGCCCTGTTCAGTCGCCTGTTGGACGAGCTGGACCGGATCATGGGCCGCCTGGAAGAGGCTGTGAATGCCGAGCAGTGGAGTCTAGCGGTGACGCTCGCCCATAGCGTCAAAGGATCGGCAGACAACTACGGCCTCTCGGCCGTTGCCGATGGGGCCCTTGCAGTCGAGCAGACCTGCGCGGCCGAGCAAACCGATCCCGCAGCCGAGCTTTTGCATCGACTCCAGCTCTTGATCCGGGACACCGCGAGCGCGACTCGTCGACGGTTCGGTGACGTTGCCAATTCGGATGAGCAACCCAACGTCTGATCGGTCGGGTCGCACTTGGCGGCCGGCTGCTGGGCGTGGTCCGGGCCGGCTGGAAGCCGGCGGTCCAGCCGGCAAGGATGCCGGCGCTCCGAAACAGGGCGGCCGGCGGCTGGGCGTGGTCCGGGCCGGCTGGAAGCCGGCGGTCCAGCCGGCACGGATGCCGGCGCTCCGAAACAGGGTGGCCGGCTGCTGGGCATGGTCCGGGCCGGCGGGAAGCCGGCGGTCCAGCCGGCACGGATGCCGGCGCTCCGAAACACGGCGGCCCGAGGATCGGTCCTTGTTTCAGGCCGTTGGTATAACAGGACCGTGTACGGACCGACCGATGAAAAACCGCACCGACGGTCTCACACGGCACGGACCGCCAGCACGGCGTTGAGGCCACCGAACGCGAAGGAATTGCTGAGGGCTGCCCGGATTGGGGCGGATCGGGCCGTGTTTGGGACATAGTCAAGATCGCACAATGGATCCGTTTCCTCGTAGTTCACCGTCGGTGGCACCGTGCACGACCTGAGTGCCGCCACCGTGGCCGCCAATTCCAAGGCACCAGCCGCGCCGAGCGCGTGGCCAAACATGGATTTTGAGGATGACACCGGAATCTGCCGGGCGCGGGCGCCCAGGGCCCGATGCAGCGACTGGGTTTCGGTCTGGTCGTTGGCCGCCGTCCCAGTACCGTGGGCGTTGACGTAGTCGACATCCTCCGCTGCCAGACCGGCATCGCGGAGCGCCGCCCGAATGGCCCGAACGCCGCCGTCCACGTCGGGGGCCGTGATGTCCTTGGCATCGGAACTCATGCCGGCGCCCGCCAATTCGGCAAGCACCTCGGCGCCGCGGGCCCGGGCATCATCCAGGGTCTCCAGTACGAACACCGCCGCCCCTTCCCCAAGCACCATGCCCGTGCGGGTCTTGGAGAACGGACGGCAGGTGTCGGGGGCCATCACGCGCATGGCCTCCCACCCCTTCATCGTGCCCACGGTGATGCAAGCTTCGGCTCCGCCAACAACCGCGGCCCGAACGACCCCGCTGCGCACCAGGTGGAAGGCGTGACCGATGGCGTGGCCGGCGGAGGAACAGGCACTGGCGATGCTGTAAGCCGGGCCGGTGATGCCGAACTCCATGGTGATGTGACTGGCCGCGGCGTTGACCATCAGGCGTGGAATCGTGAATGGGTGGACCCGCGCTGCTCCTTGGCCGTAGAGCTTGAGAAAGCTGTCGTCGAGTGTGTTCAGCCCGCCCACGCCTGTACCGATCAGACAGGCGGTGGTTTCGGCCCGATCGCCGTCCAGTGGCAATGCCGAGCGGGCCATGGCTTCCCGCGTCGCGACAAGGGCGAACTGGGCGACACGATCGAGCATGCCGATCCGACGGGGTTCAAAATGGGTGGCCGGGTCGAATCCCACAACTTCGGCTGCTATTTTGACCAACAATCGCTCGGTCGGAATGGTGGTGATCGGGCCAATACCGCAATGGCCATTGAAAAGGTTTTGCGTGAACGTGGCGAAAGATTGACCGATCGGCGAAATGACGCCGACGCCGGTAATGGCGACACGATTCATGGGACCGCCTCTTATGCCGGCTCGCCGACCAAGCCTTCGACCGCCCGCACGACATCGCCTATGGTCTCGAATTCACGCTGCGTGCTGTTTGCGTTGTATGGCATCTGAATGTCGAACCGCTCTTCGAGGGCGAAAACGATTTCCACCACATCCAGAGACGCGATATTGAGTTCGTCCAGTCGCGCTGTCAGCTCAAGTTTGGCCCTGTCGATTCGGGCTTTCTCGGCGATGATGTCGATTACATCGTCCATCAGCTCAGCCATGTCGTCAATCCTCAAACCCCCGTTCGGCCAGTCAGCAATGGCCCGGCCTTGGCCTTATGTCTTCTGTGCGGATTCCAGTGCCTTGACGCGATCTTTAAGCGCAGCCATGTCATTGTAGAGTGATTTGAGCCGGTTGATGTTGACCACCTGCTCGAATGCCCGATCCCGCGGCACGGCCGGATAGCCGGCGAAGACGGCTTTGGCCGGCACATTGGTGCCGACGCCCGAGCCGCCGGCAATCACCGCGTCATCGCCCACTTTGAGGTGGTCGGCGATGCCGACACGGCCGGCAAGCACGACCCGATCGCCGATCTCCACACTGCCAGCGATGCCGCACAGCCCACAGATCATACAGTTTTCTCCGATCACCACATTGTGACCGACCTGAACCAGGTTGTCGATCTTCGTGTTACGGCCGATCCGCGTCGCACTCACCGTGCCACGGTCTACCGCAGAGCCGGCACCGATTTCTACATCGTCGCCAATGATCACAGTACCGATGGAATTGATGCGTCGAATGTCGAGGTTCGTGGTTTCCACACGGCCAGTCGCCTTGGCGCTTTCGACGCTGCCGGGTTCGGGCGTGACATAGCTGAACCCGTCCGCCCCAATGTTGACGTTGTGTTGCAAGATGACCCGGTCACCGATGATGACCCGGTCGCCGATGCAGGTGCCAGCGTAGATGAGGCACTGCGTGCCAACACGGGCCGCGGCACCGATCGTGACATGGGCGTGCACCACTGTGCCGGCCCCAATGTGGGCCCGCGGTCCAATAACGGCATAGGGGCCGATCGAGACACCGTCGCCGAGTTCGGCATCCGCGGCGAGCACGGCCGTCGGGTGAATTCCGGGATCGGCATGGGCCGGCTGGTCGAAGAGGCTGGTGAGTGTCGCCATGGCGTACCGTGGCCGCGACACCACGATCTGCCCGCTGAGCAGACCGTCCGGGACCGCCAATCCGGCTGTGAGCACCGCGGCCGAAGCACCGGACTCGGCGAGGCAAGCGATGGTTTCCTTGTCCATGGCCAGCGCCAGATCGGTCTTCGCCCGGACGTCACGCGGATGCACGACACGGGTTAACTCAAGCGAGCCGTCCCCGACGAGATGGGCGTCGAGGGCCGTGGCAATCTCCTGCAGCTTCATGGGGTGGGGCCGGAGGTAACGGGACAGTCAGGAACGGCCATGAAACTAGCACGGCATTCCCGGATTGACGAGTGGGGCTTTGGGCCCCGTGTCGCGACCCCCTCCTGGACAGGGGGGGGATATACTCCCAAGCCCAGTCGCTGACTGACTGACGACGCGTCGCTCCGGTGCCTGGTCCGAATTTGGTGAGCATCTCGAAACAAGCGAAAAAACAAGTGAAAATACAAAGCGAAGCGAAAGCCATTCCAACATTGCAATCGACACTGCGGTGTCCTAGATGCCGTCCAGAACGGTGGACTGAGCCGATCGGCCATGGTCCGACGGAGATGTCTGGAGGAAACTGACGGTGATTGCTTCCGGCCTTGCCGTGCTCATGCTGCTGGTCGTGGCGGTGCAGGCACCGGCCCAAGAACCGGCCGGTGCGCCGGTCATCACGACGTGGTCGTCGGAGGCGTATCGTGCCCTTTGTCGCCAACGTGGCGGCGACGCGGCCCTGTGCCGATGCGAGGCGGCGGCTTTGGAATCACTCGAAACTTCGGCTCTTCCCGTGGCTCTCTTGCCGGCGATTCGCGATACGGTTATCGCGCTTGCCCAATTTCTTGGGCCGGATCTGGCGACTCCTCGTGCCGCCCCCAGTGTCGATGCCATGGCGCGCGATTTGGGTTTGTCGCCCGTGCTGCTGGAAACCCGGTTGATGCTTCTGGACTGGGTGCGCGACGACATCGGGGCAGCCCTTGCGACGTGTCGGATGCAGGCAGAGCATCGTCGAAGCCTCGGGGCGCTCGCTTTGCCAGCCAGCGTCAGCCTGGGCGGTGAACCGGCGATGGTGCAGCGTTTGCCGGCGAAGTCTTGGTTGCCGTTGCAGGGCGCCGCGTATAACGGGGCGGCTTGTGCGCTTTTGGCCCGCGAACTCGATGAGACGTTCCGGCGATTTCGCACCAGCTCTGGCGGTGCGGCACGCGTTTTGATCGACCTGACGCCGACCCGGCCGCGCCGCCCATTGCCGCCTGGGGCCGCCGCGGCCATCGGTGGTGAGTGTGGGGCGACGGTGGTGGCGAAGATGCTGACGACGCGTGCGCCGTTGCGCGCTCCCATGGCGCAACTTTTCTGGGATCCGGTGGTCGCCAGGTTTGTCGATGGCGACTATCTGCGGGTGACCGTGACGGCGCCGGCTTTCGACTCGTTTCTCTACGTCGACTACTACACGCGCGAAGGGTACGTCGTGCATCTGTTCCCGAACGGCTTGGAATCGGATAACCGGATGGCGGCGGGTGCCCGTCGCCAGCTTGGTGATCCGCAAGGGGGTGGTCGTTTCTGGCGCATCGGTGCGCCCTTTGGCCATGAGCTCATCGTGGCGACCGCCAGTTCAATCCCGATGCTTCGCGAACGTCGGCCGCAGGAAGCGGAACGGGCTGCCGATTTTGTACCCGTGTTTCTGGCCGCTTTGGCGGAGACCGCGCGCCGCGGCACAGCCGTTGCCATCACCCTCCGGCAGATCGAGACGACCGCAGCGCCATGATGCCGTGCCGGCATACCTGGTCGTGCTCTATGGAACATTGTTGTCGCAGATCAGCTTAAGCGGCGACGCCGACTTGGCGAAAAAACAAGAAGATCAGCGCGTTTTCCGCTCGCCTTTGTTCCGGGGGGAACGCTTGCTGCCTGTCAACAATCTTCAAGAGCTGGCGCAGATGTTTCGGGCGGCACGGCGGCATTGGCGGCGCGGGGTATGGCGCCGTAGTACGGCCCCAGAAGCGTGCCCAGGGCGATGGCCAAGAGCACGACCGTCAAGACCAAGACAGCCAGCAGGCCAAACCACTCAGTTCGGTCCAACACGACAGCCTCCATCGCCAAGAGGATGCAGCGACCCATCCATAGGGCATACATATGTAGCGCGAAATGTCGAGTTGATACACTCACAAAGTAGAATGGGTTATGAATTTTCTTTGGGCGGCATGTGGGCGCGGCCGAACGTTATGGCAGCAGTGAGAGCTGATAATTTTTTGCCCATGTTTGCGCCACGTCCCGTCCATGGGTTTTGGCATTTATGCTAAAGGCCCTTTTCTGACACCTGCATTCAGCGCACCCGGATATCAAAGCACGACACCGCAGGCTCCGCGCGCATCGGGACAGACCCTCAGCATGGCCCGGCCCCGGCCCCGGCGCCACCGCGGCTGAAAACGTGGCGGCGGTACACCTGGCCGGCTGCTCCGCAGCCACCTTCTCCAAGACGGACAGGGCTATGGTGTAGGCTCGCGCGCACGGACATTGATTGGGGCCGCTGGTGTTGCACAGGGGCCGTCGGTGGCCTGACGTGCGGCGGCCTAAAGTGCTGGTCCGTTGCCGTTTTCGACGCCGGATCGGAGCGCAGGGGACCGAGCCTTATCCGCCAGTGTCCGCACGGGTGGTCACCACCAAAGGGACGACGACCGGGCGGCGATGAGGGCCATTGCTGGTCTGCGCATCCAACGCGTTGCGCAAGGCGCGCAGATAGTCCGCGGTCCGCTCCACCTCCGGGCGGGGCTGCGGGAACAGCGGGTCGTGGCTGGCGATCGCCAAAATCAATTCACGACCGAACGGAGGCCCGACAATCCAATATCGACCGCCACCGTCCGGATCGCCCAGATCGCGTTGGCCGTCAGCCGGGAGACGATGGTTCGGCTCCAGCGGATTGGGCAACAGGTGAACCACGTGTCCGTCGCGCAGGAAGTAGTCGATTTGCACATAGGTTGACTGCGCAGAACCCTGGATCCGCAGGCGCAAATAGTCGCCATCTTGAAACACCGCTCCCGGCCGCTCGGGCACGAGCGCGAAACCCGACCGATCATCGTTGCCGCGAGACAGGATGTGCCGATCGACCGCAGCCATGACGGGACACCAAGTGCTCGGAAAGGTCGACACATCGAGCGCATGGTCAAAGCCGGTTGCTGCATCGGCGACAACCTCAAGAACAGTTTCCCGCGAGACAGAATCGCCGAGCCAGCCGGTGACGAGAATTCCAGCGCGGTCGTCGCCGTGCGCCTGCAGGCTGCTGCAGTCGATGCCGGCCAACACGGAATGGAGCGTGTCGAGCGTCGCCGTGATCGAGACGGCAACCTGCTCCGGCGCGGGTTCGACGGGGTCGGGTGCGGGCGGCTTCGCGTCGCCAGTGTCCTCGATGATGTCTGGGCCGACCAACACGCTGCCGGAGATGAGCAATCCACGCGCCGCAGTGTCGGGCAGGGGCCCATCCGCGTCTGCCGTCGCATCGGCCGGCGATGCCGGGGTCACGGGTGTGTCTGTGGCGTCTGCCGCCGGAGGCTCCTGGCCGGTCGGCGTGTCGACCACGTCGGAGAGGTCCGCGCGGGCTTCGTGTCCGGGGGCGTCATCCTTTGGTTTGATGGCCGGTTCATCGGTCGAGCGCCCGGATAGGTTCGACGGTGGCGGGGCTGGAGGCGGGCCGGTCTGGGCGACCGTGTCGGGCTCTCGCGGTGAGACCGGCGGCGGGGCTGGAGGCGGGCCGGTCTGGGCGACCGTGTCGGGCTCTCGCGATGAGACCGGCGGCGGGGCCGGAGGCGGGCTGGTCTGGGTGACCGTGTCAGGCTCTCGCGGTGAGACCGGCGGCGGCGCAGCGTCTCCAGCAACCGTGACTTCGGCCGGCGGTGTCAGGTCCGGCAACGCATCGAGGCCTGAGGGTGTTCCTGGACCCGGGTCGGGCTCCGGGATCACCGGATCGGTAGTCGGCGACGACGTCGGCCGCATCCCGTCCGGTTCAGCCACGACGGTCGTGCGGTCTGGTGCGACGGATAGGACCCAGTAGGCGCCGCCACCCAGAATCAGGAGGCCGGTCATGGTCGCCGCGATGGCAACGGGTATCCAAACGCGCCCGGCGGGCGTCGGCGTGGCTGGTACGGGGGGGGCTGGTTCCGCCGGTTCGACCGCCCCCATGGGTGTGCGGGGACGGCTCTCAGAGAAGAATCCCGGATCAGTCCGATCGATGTCGTCTGGTTCGGCCGCGCCCACCGCCCTGACCATCGATTGTGACAGCACTGGGTTGCCGGGGACGGTCGTGTCTTCGTCGGCGTCCACCGGATTGGTCTGCATGGAGTCGCCCTGGGGTGGCGGCGGATCGACCGGTTCGCCTCGGGAATGGGCAGGCGGTGGCGGTTCGGCGACAGGGGCGGGCCGGCCGGTGGCGGATCCGTTGCCGATCCCGACGGTCTCGTCCGGGTCCGTTGCCGGTTGGTCCAGAGGGATGGCCGGGAAGCCGCGCACGGTTTCGTCGGCGTCGGCCAGCGTCGCTTCGATCGCGTCGAGGAACGCGATGACCGATGGATACCGGTGTTCCGGTGCTTTGGCCATGGCCTTGGCGACGATGGCATCGAGGCCGGCAGGAATGTCCGGATTGATCGAACTCGGTTGTGGGGCCGTCTCGTTGAGGATTTTGTGCTCTACCGTGCGCAAGGACCCGGTGAATGGGCGAACCCCGGTCAACAGCTCGTAGAACAAGGCTCCGGCGGAGAAGAGGTCGGACCGCACCGTAACCTGTTCCGCCCGATACTGCTCAGGCGACATGTAGCTGGGTGTGCCGAGCACCGTGCCGACCGCGGTCAGGCTCGAGGACTCAATTCGAGCGATGCCAAAATCGGTGATCTTCACCTCACCCGCGGCATTCAGCATGACATTGGATGGTTTAATGTCGCGATGGATGATGCCTTTGCGATGCGAGTAATCGAGCGCGTTGAGAATCTGTGTGATAATTTTGATCTTGACAGTCAACGTAAATGGAAAGCCCTCGTCCAGAAACTCCTTTAAGCTGCGACCTTCGATGAACTCCATGACCATGAAGGCTATGTCACCATCTTCGCCATATTCGTACACCGTAACGATGTTCGGATGCAGCAGGGCGTTGGCCGCTTCCGCCTCGCGCTTGAAACGCGCCAATTGAGTCTCCGACTGGTCTTCCTGCAATACGGTGTCGCGGCGCACGGTCTTGATCGCCACGGTCCGACCGCCATCCGGGTCTTTGCCCTTGTAGATCACCCCCATGGCGCCTCGGCTGATCTCGCCAAGAAGCTCATATCTGCCGAGACGGCTGCTCCCTGCGTTGTTCACGGTCGTTCGTGCCCCCGATCGTGTCCGCCCATGGACATGGTTGCCCCCAACACTCTATACCTTCGACCGGTCTCGGGCCATGGGTGCAATGCCCTATGAACACCTGAGCCTTGCGGCCGGTCCTTTCTCGCGCACACCCGTTCGGCGGGACCGGTCACGTGGCACCGAGGTCGGTGTCAGTACCACCTGGACAGTATCGTCATGACTGGTGCAGAACGGCCACCCACCTGTCGAGGATCGTGACCACCGGGTGAGTCGCGCACGCTCGGGCTAGCGGGTTCCATGGGACGCTCCGGGGTCTGCGACCTCGTGCCGGGATCGGGATCGGTTGTATCCACTTCGGCCGCTGCCCAAATTCAACGCGGTTCATTGGAAGAGTGGGTGCTGCGCCATGAAGAAGCGGCAGACCCAGAAGAGGAGTTACTCCATGTCGCCCGACGACGTCGATCGGATTCAAGACAGTTTTCGCCGAATCGAGGTGGTTCGCAGGCGCGCGGCGGTCCAGTTTTACGATCGACTTTTTGCTCTCGATCCGTCCTTGCGTGCTTTGTTCTCCGGCGACATGGGGGCCCAGGGCGAAAAGATCATGGAAACGATGAGCCTGGCCGTCCGGGCGCTGGACAATCCCTATGCGATGACGCCGAGTCTGCAACGGCTGGGGGTGCGCCATAGACGCCTGGGGGTGCGCGACGGCCACTATGACACCATGCAGGACGCGTTTTTATGGATGCTTGAGCAAAACTTGGGCGATGCCTTCACGCCGGAGATGCGCGAGTCCTGGACCATGCTGTACCGCTGGGTCGCCCACGAAATGAAGCACGGCGCTGAGGTTCTCGACAAGGAGGTTCGGCTGCCTGAGGCCGTCGACTGACGTCGACGAAATTCGGTTCGAACCGGCGATCACCCGAGACACCGATCGAGCGAACGTTCGGCGCGGCGGCGGATCGGGTGACCGCCGTTCTCTTGGGAGCCGTGGTCTGGCATCGGCCTTACGGTTTGGCGATCCACCAGATATCCCGGAAACCGTGGCCGGTGGAGTCGCCGGAGACTTCGTCTTTGTCCCAGCCGTACAACGGTTGACCTTTGTAGGCCCATTGGTGCCTGCCGTCTGTGCGGGTGACCAGGCTGAAATCGCCGACGGGGGCGGCGTCGGCGGGTGCCAGCAGCGGCGGCCAGAGCTGCGCGCAGCGGTCGTAGCACACGGTTTCACCGTCCGAATCCTTGTCGAAAATGTACAACACCATGCCGTCGGCATCGGCGAGGGAGGCGCCGTGCTTGGTCTCCACGACCTGCACACCGGGGGCCAGGTCGATGCCGTCCGCGGCGGCGTCGATCGGCAGGGCCGGGAGGATGGCGAGTGTCAGACCAGTGGCGAGGGTTTTGATCGGTGTCATCACGGTGTCTCCAATTTGATGGCATGGCAAGGGCGGCATCGGCACGGGCGCGGCTGTCGCCCGCCGTTGGTGAGGGGGTATCCGGCGCCCGCAGCGCCAGGGCGGGGTGGCAGTAGGCGGGGAGGCACCATGGTCAACCATTTGCGGGCCTACAGCGGTCTGGTGCTGTTCACCTATGTGGTCGGCCACCTGATCAACCATGCATTCGGGCTGGTGTCGATCCGTCTGATGAACCGGGCCACCGCCTGGCTGATCGACCCTTGGGAGACATCGGTCGGGACCGTGCTGCTGTGCGGGGCTCTTTTGATCCATGTTGGCATTGCCCTGCGGTCTTTGTATCTGCGGCGCAGCCTGGCCATGTCGTGGTGGGAGGCCGCCCAGCTCAGCCTCGGTCTGCTCATCCCGCTGATTCTGGCGCCACATGTCGTCGGCACGCGCGTGGCCGCCGAGACGCTGCGGACGATTCCCGACTATTACAGCATTCTGGTGCCGTTTTGGCTGGTGGATCCTTGGTCCGGCGTGGTGCAAGCGGTCGGGTTGGTGGTGGTGTGGGTGCATGCCTGTATCGGTCTTCATTACTGGCTGCGTCTGACATCAATCTATCCCCGGGTCGCCCCGATTTTACTGGGTCTGGCGGTGGCGCTGCCTGTGCTCGCCCTGAGCGGCTATGTGTCGGCCGGCATGGCGGTGCTGGCCGAAGCCGCCAAGGCCGATTGGTGGGCAGAGCTGATTCTGGAAGACGGCAACTTCACGCCGGAGGTGCTGGCCACCATCGCCTGGCAGAGCGATGCGACGCGCGCCGGGGTGGTGGCCGTGGTTTTGGCGGTGCTGGCGGCGCGCCGCCTGCGTGCCTGGGTGAGTGCCCACCGCCGCCTGCCCCGCCTGTTCTACATCGATGCCAACAAGCAGACCCAGATCGTTGCCGTGCCGCCCGGTGCCGCGGCCCTGGAAGCGATCCGGAGTGCCGGGATCGCCCATGCCGCGGTGTGTGGTGGACGTGGGCGCTGCTCCACCTGCCGCGTGCGCGTCGGCCAGGGCCTTGATGCCTTGCCGCCGGCGGCAGCGGAGGAACAGCGTGTGCTCGACCGCATCTGCGCACCGGCGGGAGTCCGCCTGGCTTGCCAGATGCTACCAATCGCCGACGTCTACCTCACACCACTGGTACCGCCGACGGCATCGCCGCGGGAAAGCGACCGCCTGCCCGACTACCTGCACGGTGTGGAGCGGGAGCTGGCAATCCTGTTCGCCGATCTGCGCGGATTCACCCGCATGGCTGATGGCAAGTTGCCCTATGACGTGGTGTTCGTGCTCAACCAGTATTTCGCCGCCACGGGTCTGGCTGTTGAGCAGACCGGCGGTCGCCTGGACAAGTTCATCGGTGACGGCGTCATGGCCTTGTTCGGTATCAACCAGACGGCTGGGACCGCGTGCCACCAAGCTCTATGCGCGTCGGTCGCCATGGGCGCGCAGCTCGACCGGTTGAACCGAGCGTTGGTCGGCGAATTGCACGAACCTCTGCGCATCGGCATCGGCATCCATGTCGGGCCGGTTATCCTGGGTGAGATGGGCTACGGCCCGGCGAAGTCGGTCACGGCGATCGGCGATGCCGTCAACACGGCGAGTCGCCTGGAGGCCATGACCAAGGAACACGGCGTGCAGCTCATCGTCTCCGATCAGGTCGCACGGAAGGGGGGCGTGGACCTGTCTGCCTTCGCAGTCCAAGACGTCGCCGTGCGCGGCAAGCGCGACTCACTGACGGTTCGGCTGATCCCCGACGTTGCCTTGCTGAGTGGTGTCATGCGGGTCGAGGCGGACCCTTCCGGTGTCACAGCAGGCCCAAGATGGCCGCAGCCGTCACCAGCGTGAACGCGATGCGGCGGAATACCTGCTCCGATGCCAAACCGAACAACTGCGACCCGAACCAGATGCCAAACGCGTAAAACGGCGCCAGGACGGCCGCCAACAGGAGCACGTGGGTGCCCAAGGCGCCGCTCACCATGAGTGTTATGATACTGAAGAAACCAGCGAACGCGAAGAAAGCGAGCAGAGTGGCGCGCATCCGCACTGCCGAGCCGCGGCCGGCCAGGAAAAACAGCACCACCGGTGGGCCGCTCAGTGCGGCCGCGCCGTCCAGCACGCCGGAAGCCATGCCGATTGCAACCGTGCTGCGTGGTCCCGGCGTGCTGGCGACGCGCCAGCCTGAGGCCAGCACGGCGACCAGAAGCAAGATGAGCGTGGAGATGGCCAACAGCAGAACCTGCGGGTCGATCACCAGGAGGCCATAGACGCCAAGCGGCACGCCGAACACGGAGCCGGCCGTCAGCAAGGCGACTTCGCGCCAATCACAGCGCTTGAGCGCCGCCGGTACCATGGGCGCCACCGCAGGCACGTCGATCAGGTGCAGGGCCGGCACCGCCAGCACGGGCTCGTATACGACGCTGGCGATGGGCACGAAGATCATGGCCGTGCCGAAGCCGGAAAAGCCGCGCACCGTGGCGCCCAGGAAGGCTGCAAGAGCGGCGATGGCCAGGCTCGGCCAGCCGCCCAGTGTCAGCAGTGGGGCGAAGATGTCTTGGATCGTGGACAAAGGAAAAACACGTGGTCACGGGAGCCAACACAATACCGCTGCTGGTTCGGTGACGGTATGACCTTTTGCAAGAGCAGATCCCGAACAGACTGGATCAATCAATCAGTTGTTTCCTTCCAACAGTTTCGCCCACTCCTGGCACGCAGTTCCATCAATGCATGCATACAGACTGCGCCCAAGACGGTTGTGCCACCAATGAGGCTTGCCATGGGCGGTATGTCCGCGAGGATCAACCACGCCAGCAAGATCGCGCAAGGGGGCCTCGCACGTGAGAACGATCGAGGAACTGAGGGCCGTGATGCGCCGCGTTCCTTCCGTCCAAAGGATGACAGCGGCTGCGAACGCCACGCCGAACACGCATAACAGGACGACATCGTCGGCAGAAACCGCGAATGGATTGGCCATGATTGGGCTGAAACCTGCGAGCAGCAAGGCAGAAACGCCGGCCACCAGAACCACGGGGGCTCCTACAAACCGTCGGATCAGCACAGTCTGTTCAAGAGGCCCATCCAATTCGATAGCGGGAACACCCGAGCAGCACTTTGATACCAACGGCCCGACACAAGGACCGGTCCTCGGGCCGCCCTGTTTCGGAGCGCCGGCATCCTTGCCGGCTGGACCGCCGGCTTCCAGCCGGCCCGGAC
>JANQJV010000130.1 GCA_028281465.1 Azospirillaceae bacterium
TTCATGCCGACAACCGTGCTATAAAGGAGGGCACGCCGTCGAAAAGCCACCGTTTCGGTCATGGTGGGTCGGTCGAAAGGCCGGTGTGGGACTAGAGCGGTTTCACATTGACCAGAGTCCGAGAAACCGCTCCAGCTCTTTGTTTTGTCGCATTTTCGAACCGCCGAACCGCATACACTTCGGCTGAAAATGCTCTATCATCGCCGCTTGCGTTCTATCCGACGCAGCGTCTTGTCCATTCTGGTCACGTCCATCGTCGGGTCGGCCAACAGATAGGCCGCCGTGGTCATGTCGGAGACCGCTTGCAGCCGCTCGTGCGCCGGCCGGCTGCGCCAATACGCCGCCTGATCCGCCGCCATCTCCGCCGGGCTGGCGAACCGCTCGAAGGTGAGGCCAGCAGTCCTCGGTCGTTGGACGGTCATGATCGGCTCTCGGTGGTTTTGACTGATGCTCAAAGGCATTTCACCGATGTGCGGGCCGCAAGCCGAACGGGAGGCCCACAGGCGTTTCCACCGGTTGATAGGCCTGATGGTGTGGCGATCTGCCCCGAAGTCATCGATACCCGGGGAGTTTATGCCAGCAGATCGCCACACCCTACGAAAATGCAAAACAAAGATGTGTGAACGCCGTAGCATCCGGCGTGGGATCGGCACGGAAAACAGATGCCGTGCGCGCGTGCGACGACGCCGGAGCTCACCAAGAGCACCGACGCCGGCAGCCGGCAATCGATACACCCGAGGTCACCTCACCTCGTCTGCTGTTATGGCCTGGAACAAGACATTGATCGTTCGACCGAATTCCGTCCAGTTCCCATAGCGGAGGTTGGGGTGGTGCGGCCTGAGCGATGCCCACTCACCGGCCATAGGGCCGGCGCCATGGTGCCGCACCGGTGCATCGCCCGTGTCAACCGTTGCGATAGGTGTAGGCGTAACCATTCAGGGCCGGGGCGCCGCCGAGATGGGCGTACAGAAGCTTCGAACCGGCAGGGAAGAAATCCTTCCGAATCAAATCGATCATGCCTTGCATGGATTTGCCTTCATAGACCGGGTCGGTGATCATCGCTTCGGTCCGGGCGGTGATGCGCATGGCCTCGCTGGTCTCGCGGCTGGGTATGCCATAGGCCGGGTAGGCGTAGTCGGGATTGATGACGATGTCGGACTCCGCGATCTCCTGACCCAGGCCGATCAACGCTGCCGTGTTGCGGGCGATCTGCGTCACTTGGGAACGGAGCTGCTCCGGGGTGCCCGATCCGTCGATGCCGATCACGCGGTGGGCCCGTCCGTCGGCCTTGAAACCGACGACCATGCCGGCCTGGGTCGACCCGGTGACCACGCAGACGATGATATGGTCGAAGTGCAGACCCAGGGCCACCTCCTGAGCGCGCACCTCCTCGGCGAAACCGACATAGCCGAGGCCGCCCAGCTTATGCACCGAGGCACCGGCCGGAATGCCGTACGGTATGCCGCCCTCGTCGCGCACCGACTGCATGGCCTCCTCCCAGCTTCGCCGGATGCCGATATCGAAACCGTCCTCAACGATCCGGCTGTCGGCCCCCATCAAGCGGGTCAGCAAGATGTTGCCCACCCTGTCGTACACGGCATCCTCATGCGGCACCCAGCTCTCCTGCACCAGGCGGCATTTGAGACCAAGTTTGGCCGCCGTGGCCGCCACCATGCGGGTGTGGTTCGATTGGACGCCGCCGATCGACACCAGCGTATCGGCCCCGGACGCCAGGATGTCCGGAACGATGTATTCCAGCTTGCGCAGCTTGTTGCCGCCGAGCGCCAAGCCGGAGTTGCAATCGTCGCGCTTGGCGTAGATGTCCACTTTGCCGCCCAGATAGGCGGACAGGCGGCCGAGCTTCTCGATCGGCGTCGGACCGTCGAAGGTCAGCGGGTATCGGGGGAACTTTTCAAGCATGGTTGGGCCTCCTCGATTGCGGAGTCCCGGAGATTAAGGCAGAGTTTGCGGAAGAGGCTTTCAGAATACCGTTGTTTATCCGAACAAACATGCATTTAGTCCAGTTGGTCTGGTCCATACCGTTCTTAATTAGTTCTCACCGTCTGCCGCCGTCCCGCAGAGGATGAACCTCTGGGCGGGTCGTGGCCACATCCCGGAGCGCCGACGCCCCGTCGGCCCGGCCCGTC
>JANQJV010000132.1 GCA_028281465.1 Azospirillaceae bacterium
CCGGGGATGAAACAGTCCAGTTTTCCGAGCGCATATATAGCAGCGAAGTTTGCTTTTGCTACTATATTTGGACACGCCAAGCTTAGTTTCTTGTTAGGACGCGCGGTTCAGCAACCGGCAGGCATCTCGGTCGCAAAGGTCGCAGCGCCTTGAATCCGCTGCACCAGGGCGACCAAACCGTTGCGCCGGGACGGGGACAAATGCTGGCCAAGGCCGAGCGCGTCCAAGAAATTGGGTGGGGTCGCCAGGATTTCACGTGGCGTCCGATCGTTGTAGACGCGGAGCAACAAGGCGATCAGACCGCCGACGATCACGGAGTCGCTGGCCCCGGAAAAATGCAGACGACCACCCCGGCGCTCGGAAACCAACCAGACCCGCGACAGGCACCCCGGCACCAAAGAGTCGGCAGTCCGAAGCGCATTCGGCATCGGCGGCATCGCCGAGCCGAGATCAATCAAATACTGATACCGGTTCGGCCAGTCCTCCAGCAAGGCAAAGGCTTCGGCAAGATCGGCGATCACTGCGGCGCAACTGGGGCGGCTCGGATCGATGGCCCAGGGCTCCGCGGTGCCGGTCCTTTCGCCGTTACTCATCATTTTAGCCTTTCCTCCCAAATCGGCGTCGCGCATGGCGTCACCGATCGGGTTGGCACGCATTCGCCGCCGGAACGCCCAAGCCGACCGAGCAAAACAGCTCGTCGGCAACGCAGTCGTTCTGCATGAAGCGTACGGGAGGATTGGTGCTGCGGAGCGCTTCGGTTTCCAAGCGTATGACGGCCTCGCGTAAAGTCAGTGTTTCGCTACCATCCCGGCCCAGGCGGCGAAGCGAAACGGTGTGCTCTTTCGCCTCCCGTTTGCCGACGACCAAGAGCGCCGGGACTTTGGTCAAACTGTGCTCACGGATTTTGTAGCCGATCTTCTCGTTCCGCAGATCGGTCTCGACCCGGAGGCCATGGGACGTGAGCAGGGCGGCCACCTCGTTGGCATAGGAATCGCCGTCGGAGGTGATCGTCGCCACGACAGCCTGGACTGGCGCCAGCCACAGCGGAAGCTTGCCGGCATAGTGTTCCAGCAGAATGCCGGTGAACCGCTCCAGCGAGCCGAACAGGGCCCGGTGCAGCATCACCGGAGGGTGTTTCTCACCATCGGAGCCGACGTAAAAGGCGCCAAGCCGCTCAGGCAGAGTGAGGTCGACTTGCAGCGTGCCGCACTGCCAGTCGCGGCCGATGGCATCGCGCAGCACGAACTCCAGCTTCGGGCCGTAAAAAGCGCCTTCGCCGGGATTGGTCGTGTAGGACAGGCCGGTCGCCTCAATCGCCGCCGTCAGGGCTGCCTCGGACCTGTCCCAGATCGCATCAGAGCCGATCCGCTTCGGAGGCCGGTCCGAAAACTTCACACGCACATCCTCAAAACCAAAATCGTAGTAGATACTCAAGATGAGCTGGCAGACGATCCGGCATTCCTCGGTGATCTGTTCTTCCGTGCAAAAGATATGGGCGTCATCCTGGGTGAAGGCACGCACGCGCATGAGACCATGCAGGGCGCCCGATGGCTCGAACCGGTGAACCTTGCCGAACTCGGCGATGCGCAAAGGAAGATCGCGGTAGCTCTTGATCCCTTGCTTGTAGATTTGGACTCCGCCGGGGCAGTTCATCGGCTTCAGGGCAAAGACGCGTTCTTCCTTTGCCTCGGTGGTAAACATATTCTCGCCAAACTTCTCCCAATGCCCGGACCGCTCCCAAAGGCTGCGATCCAAAATGTCGGGCGTGTTGATCTCGAGGTAACCCGCCCGGCTCTGCCGCTGGCGCATGTCGTCGATCAGGGTCTGGAACAGCGTCCACCCTTTGGGGTGCCAGAAGACGGCACCCGGCGCTTCCTCCTGGAAATGAAACAGGTCCATCTCGCGGCCGAGCTTTCGGTGATCGCGCTTTTCGGCTTCTTCAAGCTGGTGAAGATACGCGTCGAGTTCGGCTTGGTTGCGCCACGCGGTCCCGTAGATGCGCTGCAGCATGGGGTTGCGGTGGTCGCCGCGCCAATAGGCACCGGCAACGTTCAGCAGCTTGAACGCGGTCCCGAGCTTGCCGGTCGACGGCAGGTGTGGACCACGGCAGAGGTCGCGGAATTCTCCTTGGCGATAGACGCTCAGGACCTCGCTATCAGGAATGTCGGCGATGATCTCCGCCTTGTAGTGCTCGCCCTTGGCCTCGAAGTAGCGCACCGCATCGTCCCGCTGCCAGATTTCCCGCTGGATCGGCTCATCACGCGCCACGATCTGGCGCATGCGAGCCTCGATGGCCGCCAAATCTTCCGGCGTGAACGACTGGTCGCGGGCAAAGTCATAGTAAAAGCCGTTCTCGATGGCCGGGCCGATCGTGACCTGCGTCTCAGGAAAAAGCTCCTTGACCGCCTCGGCCATGACATGGGCCGCGTCATGCCGTAGCAGTTCCAGCGCTTCGGGATGATCGCGGGTCACGATCTCGGCATGGGTATCGTCATCGATCAGCGAATTGAGGTCGCGCAAGACGCCATCGACCTTCAACGCCAGCGCCTCATCCGCGATCATGCCGCCGCGTTGGGCCGCGATCTCCATGCCGCGGACAGGCTGGTCATGGCTTTGAGCGACATTGGGCAACAAAATCTGGATCATGAGAGCGGCCTTGAGATTTCGTGGACGACCCTGCGGGCGCAGAGAATGGCCGTCGGATCGACGGAGGTGCGGCCATGGACGGCCCGGAGGTCGTCGCACGGTTTCTTGCGGATCATCGGGGGCGGACCTTGATGGGGCGTTCGGCGACCACCGAGATCGGCTGGCCGGTTTCCGCCGCGGCGGCATTGATCTTGTCGTCGACATCCGTGATGGTGCGGGCAAAGACGACCTGTCCGAAGCGCCGCTTCACAGAGAGGCAGGCGCACCGTCATTCTCGAAGCTCCCCGGACCGAAAACCGCCCGGAAGCTCCCCATAGAACCCGCCGCCATTTGCCTCGGGCAGAGGATGGAAGCGCGTGATCAGCCCGCGCCTGCGGGCCTCCAGGAGCTGCCGGCCGATAGGGAGGAAAAGGGTCTCTCCACTGGTCGCGGTGGCCGGATCGATGCGGATCACCACGCTGGTCGGTTCAGCGGAGCGCAACTGTTCCAGCATTTGGGAGATTGCCGTCCGGGCGTGACTTAAGGAGACACCCCGCAGATCGAGCATGTGTTCGCCAGTTGCGCGATCACCGACAAGCGCGCGCGTGCTGTCAGGTTCAAACAGTGGCATGGCGGGCGTTCCCCGACCGAAGACCGCGCATTTGGCACGACAGGTCTGTCATGGCTGCCCCTCGAACCCGGCAACGTCGCCGTCACCCGATTTGTCGCGTGGGAGCTCGGGCCGCTCAGCCTCGGCGGCGTTGAGCGTCCTCAGCGTATCGCGGAGGACGGTTTCGTCGAGATCACGTGTGATGAAGACAATTCGGGAGCGACGGTCATCGCTCGGCCATTCTTTCAATTTGACCGGCGGATGAAAAACATGCTGAACCCCGTGAATGACGACCGGAACATCCAGACCGGCGACATTGATGATGCCCTTGATCCGCAGCAGATCGGGACCCTTGAATGCCGTCAGCACCTCTAGCCAAAGCCCAAGGGCGGAGTCCCTCAAAGGCTCGTCAATGGTTATACAGGTGGCGCGGATTTCATCGTCGTGGCGGTTCACGTCATGCCGATGGGGACCATCGTCATGGTGATGGTTATGGTGATCATGACCGCCAATCCCCTCATGGTGGTGGTGATGCCCGTGATCATACGCCTCGGCATTCAGCCATCGCTGGACGTCGAGGGTCTTGGTCTTGGGATTGAACAGACCGGCATCGAACAGCGCGGCCGGCGCCACTGCGCCGCTCACCGCGGTGAGCAAAGGCGCGGCCGGATTGATCTTGCGGAGGCGGGCTGTCAGCCGGGCGGCCGACGCTTCGTCGGCCAAATCGGTCTTGGTGAAGATCAAGCGGTCGGCCACGGCCGCTTGGCGCACCGCTTCGAACTGCCGATCCAGGCTGGCCTCGGCGGTGGCCGCGTCGATCGTGGTCAGCACACCGTCCAGCCGATAGCGGGCGGCAACCAAAGCATCCGTCATGAGCGTATGCAGGATCGGGGCGGGATCCGCAAGACCCGTGGTTTCGATGAGCACACGGTCAAACAAGATCATTTCTCCACGCACCCGCCGGAGGAACAGATCGCGCAGAGTGTCGACCAAATCGCCCCGAACGGTGCAGCACAGACAGCCGCTGTTCAGCAAGATCATATCTTCGGTGGATGTCTCAACCAGGTCATGGTCGAGACCGATTTCACCGAACTCATTGATGATGACGACCGTCCGTGCCAGGTCTGGATGGCGGATCAGGTGATTGAGAATGGTCGTCTTGCCGCTGCCGAGGAAGCCGGTCAGCACTGAAACCGGGATGCGTTGCCCTCGTGTTTCGGTCCCAGTTTGTCCCATCTCCGTGTCTCTCCCGGTTCAGCGCCCCAAACCTTTGCCCGTTGCCACGGGGCCCGGCGAAAGCTCGGCACAAGGCTCGGTTGCGTGTCAAATTGTAATGTTATAACGTTACTCAAGTCCAGTGCCGGTGGCGCCGGCGGATGAGCCAGGAGGTTATGCATGGATGGCAGCGTGCCCTATCGTGCCCTTGCACCCCGCACGACGCCCAGCCGCGCGGCTGCCGAGGCGGCGGTGCGAACGCTGATCGAATGGGCGGGGGACGATCCGGACCGCGAGGGTCTCATCGGCACGCCGGACCGGGTGGTCAGGGCCTATGCCGAGGCTTTCGGCGGCTATCGGGAAGATCCGGCGGCTCTCCTGGCCACCACCTTCGAAGAGACCGATGATTATGACGAAATGATCGTGCTGCGCAACATCCGGCTGGAATCGCACTGCGAGCACCATATGATCCCGATTATCGGGGTGGTCCACGTCGGCTATCTGCCATCGGGCCGCGTGGTCGGGATCAGCAAGCTGGCAAGGCTGGTCGATGTTTTCGGCAAACGGCTGCAGATTCAGGAGAGACTCACCAGTGAGATCGCCGGGACGATTCAAGAGGTTCTCCAGCCGCACGGCGTGGCGGTGGTCATTGAAGCGGCGCACCAGTGCATGACCACCCGGGGGGTCCATAAGCCGGGGTCGGTAACCGTGACCAGCCGCATGCTCGGCAGCTTTCGCACCGACCCGGCCACGCGGCGAGAGTTTTTGGCCATGATACGCTCGGACGGTGGGGAGGCGTGGGCATGACGGCTGCCCCGCCCGCCTGCCCATGGGCGGTCGCTCGCGAGTCCGTTGCGGCGGTGGAGGACGGTGTCCGGTTCGCACCGCGCTTCGATGCCGCTGGTCTGATCCCGGTGGTGACCACCGAGGCCGGGTCCGGTCTGGTATTGATGATGGCCCATATGAACGCCGAGGCGCTGGAGCGGACGCTGACAACCGGCGAGGCCCATTACTGGAGCCGCTCTCGAGGCTGCCTTTGGCGCAAGGGGGAGATCAGCGGTCTCGTCCAACGGGTGGTCGAGGTCAGGGGGACGAACCAAGAGCGGCGGTCAGGAGCGGGTGTTGGGCGGCGGCGAACGGGTTGACGATGGTGACGCCGCGCCAGGTGAAGCCCTCGTGCATGTCCTCCGACAGCAGGAGCCGACACCCGGCCTCGGCCGAGACCGCCAGGATCACCGCGTCCCAGACCGCAAAACCATGATCTGCCACAAGGTCCATGGCGGAGGCCAGCGCCGCCGCGGTGGTGTCGTGGGTGGGGAAGCTGTCCTGCCAGACCAGAACCGTTGCGCGGGCCGCTGGAGCGGGTCGCTTCGCCTTGCGGGTGAGGACCCGGAACAGTTCGCCCAAGACTTGGACCGGCAGGACGACACTGGTAACCGGGAGCGCCCGAAGTACCGATTTGGCCATGCCCTGCCGCACTGGGTCGTCCACGCCCTCGGCATAGGCGAGGACGTTGGTATCGATGGCGACGCTCAACGGGCGAGGCCCTTGGCGGGGTTCGGCGGCTCGGCCGAAGGATCATCATCGTAAAGCTCGTCGCGGGTCCAGGGCCCCAAGTTCTGGGCCGGCTGGGACTCAAGGCGGGCCAGGAGCGCTTCCTTGGCCCGCTCACGAGCGGCCAGATCACCGGCGACCGGCGCCAAGGTGGCCACGGGAGTACCATGGGACGTAACGATGAACGTCTCCCCCTTCCGCACCTCGCGGAGCATCTGGGAGAATTGGCGGTTGGCGTCGGCGGCGGAGATGGTGCGCATGAGTGGCTCCGGACGATGTAGGCGATATCACTACATTGACTGGCGGTGAGGCCGATGGCAAGAGGGGGCCGGTCCCATTGCGGCGTTGGAGGTAGGCGGAAAGAAGGCGATTGGGCCGCAGATGAACGCAGATGGTTTTTGGATGCCGGTTCCACCTGCACAGACCCGACGTGCCGCAGGCAATAAAGTATTCTTGCGCTTCGCGCGCTGTCAGGACAGCGGTGCCCTATCTGTGTCCATCTGCGGCTCAAAACAATCATTCTTCGCGCGGAAAGAAGGTGAATTGGCCGCAGATGGACGCAGATGAACGCAGATGTTTTTTTGGATGCCGGTTCCACCTGCACAGACCCGACGCGCCGCAGGCAATGAAGTATTCTTGCGCTTCGCGCGCTGTCAGAACAAGCGGTACCCCATCTGCGTTCATCTGCGTCCATCTGCGGCCCAAAACAATCATTGCTCCTGCGCGCCGCTGCCGACGGCGCGCACCGGAGTTGACGGCCGCCTGCCGATCCGGATCGAGTGGCAGGACGGCCCTAGAAGCCGGCATGTGGACGGTCTCAGCGCCGCGGCCCTGGAGGCGGCATCCTTCGTCCGCGTCCAGTCGGCGGGCGGGCGCCAGCCGCACACGCCCAAACTGAAGAAGGACGAGCCGCTCCGCATCCGCCTGGTCATCTGCCGGCCGGACGGGAGAGGGGCAATTCGCCGGTCATCGAGCAGCATGTCAACAAATTGGGCCGTTGGTATTACGCGCGCCGGTCCGGCTTCGGCAGATCTCCGGTGCGCCTTGGCCCACACCGATACCGCATCCCCCTTCGACGATCCCTTCCCAATCCCGCCGCTTCATCGCGCCGTCGTGGTGCTCAGCGAAGCAATCATCTGGCGTTCGACCCCGGGCACGCCCGACCCCAGACTTTTGGATGTCCCGTCATGAGGTCGGAAACGGGGCAGGGAGGCCGAACCGTCCATGAAGCCCAACGCCGCCACCATCGACCGGGAGTGTGGCAGGATCGCGCGCAGCCCCCAGTTCCCAGCGGCCAATCGGCGGGTTCCAGAGGTAAACGGCCCCCGGTGCCGTCCGTGGACGCCATAGCAACCAATCTCCAATCGGCCGCTTGCTCCCGAAGTGGTTACGTTATAACGTAACGTCAAAGGTGATGATCGAACAGGAAGAGCGGCGTGGCATCGGAGCCGGCAGCGGATGTAAGGCCTGGTCAGGCAGATGCGGACCTGGCCGATGACCCGGTCATGGCGTTGCGCCGCCGGTTCGAGCGGGAAATGGCCGCCCTGACGGACGCAGTGCTGGCGGCCGAGCCGGGAACCAACCCGGTCAGTCTCGCCTCCTTGTTCATCGACTACGGCGTCGAGCTCGGCCTGATGTCGAGGCTGGTGCCGGCCGCCACCATGGCCGACTACCTGCGCGCGCTCGCCGATGCCGTCGACACCGGCGTCCCGGTCTGGCCGACCCTGCTCCTGGAACCGCCGGACCCATCCGACGACATGCCCTTCTGACCACCCCCAACCGGATGAACTGCAAACCATGACGGACATCCTGCCACTTGATCCTGGCACCGATCGGCGCCTGCCGGTCACCGTGCTGTCCGGCTACCTCGGCGCCGGCAAGACCACCGTCCTCAACCATGTCCTGCACAACCGGGAGGGCCGCCGGGTCGCCGTGATCGTCAACGACCTGTCGGAGGTCAACATCGACGCGGCCCTGGTGCGCGACGGTGGCGCCGCGCTCCGTCGTGCCGAGGAGGCACTGGTGGAGATGTCGAACGGCTGCATCTGCTGCACGTTGCGCGACGATCTCCTGCGCGAGGTCAAGCGGTTGGCCGATGAAGGGCGGTTCGACTATCTGCTGATCGAGTCAACCGGCGTCGCGGAGCCGGTCCCGGTCGCCCAGACCTTTGCCTTCCGGCAGGAGGACGGGTTCTGCCTCGGCGATTTCGCCCGCCTCGACACCATGGTGACGGTGGTGGATGCGCCCAATTTCCTGAAGGACTTCGGCACGCGTGCCTTCCTGGCCGACCGCGGCCAGGCAGTGGGGCCGGAGGACCGGCGGGCGGTGGTGGACCTTCTGGTGGAACAGGCCGAGTTCGCCGACACCATCGTGGTCAATAAGACCGATCTGGTCACCGACGAGGAGTTGGGGCGGGTCCTGGGCGTGCTGCGCTCCCTCAACGCCGATGCCGATCTGGTGCCGGCGGCGTTCGGACGGGCGCCGCTCGAGCGCATCCTTGATACCGGCCGGTTCGATTTCGAAACCGCGAGCCAGTCCGCCGCCTGGATCCGCGAGTTGGAGCTGGAGGGCGAACACCAGCCGGAGACCGAAGCCTACGGCATCAAGAGCTTCGTCTACCGGCGCCGCCGGCCGTTCCACCCCGCCCGCTTCCAGGATTTGCTGAAGGAAACCTGGGTGGGCGTGGTGCGCGCCAAGGGCTTCTTCTGGCTGGCCAGCCGGATGGATTGGGTGGGCGAACTGGCGGTGGCCGGGGCGCTCGTCCGCACCGGCCCGGTCGGCTTCTGGTCCGCGGCCGTGCCGGAAGACAAATGGCCCGACGACCCGGACTGGCGGGAGTCTCTGGCAAGCGTCTGGGAGGAACCCCACGGCGACCGCCGGCAGGAACTGGTGGTGATCGGCATCGACGTGGACGAAGACGACCTCATCCGCCGGCTCGACCGCTGCCTGCTCACCGACACCGAACTCGCCCTGACCGAAGTGCAGTGGGCCTGCTTCCCCGACCCGTTCGCGCCATGGGTTCACCGCCGGGCGGAGGACACCGCATAAGACCGGAGGCCGATTTGCCGCCCGGTGGCGGTGATGCGGCCGGCCCGCTCGATGCCGTCGCCCCGCCTGAGGCAAATCCGCGGACAGGCCACTGTTACCTGCAGCGCCGAACAGCGGAGATAACTCGACGCCGGTCCCTGGTGGTCACTGGCGGAGGGAACTGCACTGGGTTCGAAACAATCTCTGACCCCTTGATGAGGTTATTGGAGATCGGTTTTGACTCTGGATTGGCAGGCAGTGCGAACAGTCTATAGCTGTCGATAGTTAGTGTCCCCTGACGTGGTGTAGGAGGCTTGGTCGGAGCTGTGGGTAACCGGACCGCTCCCGCGACGAGTCAGGCGGGAGCGGTCTGGTTATCCACAGCGGGCGGTCATCGCCGATCTTCGCGTAGAGTTCAGTCGCCAAACTCGAACTTCTACCTCGGAGACAACAGCGATGACCGATGACAGAATGAAACTCTTGGAACTGGTTGAAAAGGGCGCCGACACCGACCTGGTGCGAGAGATGCTGGCTTTCGCAGCCGACCGTGTGATGGACATTGAAGTCACCGCATGTACAGATGCACCGAGTGGCACCCGTAGCGCCGAACGGATCAATCAGCGAAACGGCTATCGACACCGCAGGTGGGACACGCGGGCCGGAGAGATTGATCTGGCAATCCCAAAACTCCGGCATGGGTCGTACTTCTCGTGCTTCCTGGATCCGCGGAGAACCGCCGAAAAAGCCTTAACGGCTGTCATCCAGGAAGCGTATGTTCAAGGCATTTCGACACGTTCGGTCGACGATCTCGTCCAAGCCATGGGAGCGTTCGGACTCTCCAAGAGCCAGGTTTCTCGCCTGGTCGGAGAAATCGACGGGCGGATCAACGCTTTCCTGAACCGGCCGATCGAAGGGACATGGCCATATGTCTGGATTGATGCAACGTACATCAAGACACGCGACTCGGGGAGGATCGTCTCAACGGCAGCGATAGTCGCCGTTGGCGTCAACAGCGACGGTCGGCGGGACGTTCTGGGGATCGCCACCGGTCGTTCCGAAGCGGAGGTGTTTTGGAAGAGCTTCCGGCGATCTCTCGCCGGTCGAGGCCTGCGCGGCGTCAAACTCGTTATTGCCGATGACCACAAGGGCCTGCGAGCGGCGGCCGCAAAGGTCTTTCATGCGTCGCTGCAGGGTGCACTGGATGCGCAACGCGCTCGCCCACGTACCTCACAAGCAGCGGCCAGCCGTGGCCGCGTTGCTCAAGACCATCTTCGCTCAGGATACGGCGGAGGCCGCACGACAACAGTGGAACCAGGTTGCCGACCGGCTGCGCCATCGCTTCGGCATCTCCCGGGTCTGCGTGGTCGCCGACCGCGGCATGATCAGCGCCGCCACCATCGCTGCCCTGGAAGACCGCAACCTGGAGTAAAGTCTCGGCGCGCGCGAACGCACCGACACCACCGTGCGCGCCGTGGTGCTGAACGACGATCAGCCGTTCACACCGCTGCTGATCGAGCCTGCCCAGGGAGAGACTCAGCTGTTCGCCAAGGAGGTGGTGGCCGACGGCAAGCGCTCTATCGTCTGCCGCACCGAGGCCGAAGCCGCCAAGGACGCCACCGACCGGGCCGCCATCGTCGCCGCCCTCGACCAGCAGCTCAAGAAAGGCGACAAGGCGCTGATCGGCAACTCGGCCTACCGTCGCTATCTGCGCCGGGTTCGCCGCCAGGGCGGCGAGACCGCCGGTCCGGCGTTCGAAATCGACGCCGGCAAACTGGCCGACGAGGCGCGCTACGACGGCATCTTCGTGCTG
>JANQJV010000133.1 GCA_028281465.1 Azospirillaceae bacterium
TTCATGCCGACAACCGTGCTATAAAGGAGGGCACGCCGTCGAAAAGCCACCGTTTCGGTCATGGTGGGTCGGTCGAAAGGCCGGTGTGGGACTAGAGCCTGCCTAAGCTGGTCCTCACTCGGAGAAGTGGGGGAGGCGAATGGATTCGCGAAGTATGCGTTTCAGTTCGGTCGTGTAGCCGGCCAATAGCGACGGGTCGCGACGGTCTCGATCCGTTCTGCCATCACATGGATCGGCAGGCCGTCCGTCGGATCGGACTCGATCAGGTGTCGATTAAGCTGGAGGAGCTCGGGAACCAAGACGTGCAACTTCGCAACCAGGGCTTCCAGCGTTTCGCCTTCCGCCGCGAGGCCGGGGACGCGGATCGCCACCTCTACCGGTGGTTCAGTTCGTCGGTCGTGGCAATGGGCCGTTCCGGATGGTGCCGTTGGCACCGTTGCTCGCCGGCCCATTGCCACCAACATCAGGCGTCTCGGCGGTGTTTGTCGGGGCGATGGCGTCAAACGCTCCGGCAAACCCATGGGCCGGTGCCCGCAGTCGCCCCGACCGACGCCTGCCCTACCGCAGCAAAAACGCCAGGGTCAGCTCCGCACCGGCCAGGGCGACGAGCCAGCGCAGCGGGCGGGTCGGCAGGAGCCGGCGTGTTGAGCGTTGGTATCGGTGCGGAGCGCTGACACCAATGACTGTCTTGAGGATGGGCACCATGGCGGACGAATCAACCGACGGCGGGACTCTGACAACGGCGCCGTTGATGCCAGAGCGCTGGGACGACTTCGACGGCTTGTTCCGCAGCGACGGCATCCCGCGCGGGTGTTGGTGCATGCATTGGCGGTTGACGGCCAAGGCGTGGAAGGCGGGCGATGCCGGGTCGCGGTGTGCGGCGTTTCGGGACCGTGTCGACGCCGGGCCGCCGCCGGGCCTGCTTGCCTATCTCGACGGCGGCGTGGTCGGATGGGTGCAGGTGACGCCCCGGGCCGAGGTGCCGCGGTTCAACGCGGCGCGCACCGCCCGGCCGCTGCCGGCCGATGCCGATCTCGCCCGGGTCTGGGCGATCACGTGTTTCTTTCTCCACAAATCGGTGCGTGGCCGCGGTCTGATGACGCCGCTGGCCGCGGCGGCGTGCCGCTTTGCGGTGGCGCACGGCGCTGAAGCCGTGGAGGCGGCGGCCATCCTGCCGCGCCGTAAGCTGATCTGGGGCGAAGGCTATGTCGGCATCGTCCCGGCCCTGGAGCGGGCCGGCTTCCAGGCGATTGCACAGCGCTCCGAAACCCGGCATCTGATGCGCTGGGTGCCATCACCGCCGGGCGCCAGCGATCCAAATCGCTGACCTGTGGTTGGGCTGACGTGTTTCGGAGCGCCGGCAAGGGTGCAGCCGATCAGATGACGGACACACCCGCTGGCGGCGGGTTCTGACCGATGGCCTGATTGCGGGTGTTCCCATGCCGTTGTCAGTGCGGCCGGTCGGGGCCGGTGACGAGCGGATTCGGTATCTGCAGCGGCAGACCCTCGCCCTGGAAGACGCGCTGGCGACCGCCACCCACACCGCCTTTCTGACCGGATCGCCGACCGACGAAGGTCACGAAGTCGCTCTGCTGGCTGCAAAAATCCATGACCTGGCAGCTCTTGACGGCCCCGTCGGCCACTGCCGCCGGCATAGCCTTGACGTTGCGCCACCTCTTCCGCCCCGAATGGCACGCTGGCGCCGAACCCGACACCTTTACCGACGGCGTGCTGTGGTACCAAGTCCTCGCAATCATCCAGGATGCGGACCGGTTGGCGGCCGGTGGAGCTGAATAAACGCTTGGAACAGCTCATTGACGACTCTTGGCGACTCATTCAAAGGACAAGGGTTGATCTTCCATAGGTCGAGGTATTTCATTAATGGTAATTGGTTTGTGATGCCAAAGGCTGGAAGCGCTGACCTGTCGTCTGGCTGACCTGTTTCGGAGCGCCGAAACGCCTGTGTCTGCATCCATCTCGCAGGTCCTGCTTCGGCAGGCCGTCACAGGGCGCAGTGGTCGAGTTTTCGGGCAGTACCGAAGCACACCCACCGCCCGTCGGGATTAGCTCCAATGCTGAGAACCGGGGGCTCGCCTGCGGCCAGGCACGGCCCTATTGTGTGCAATGCAACACAAGTCCGATGCCCAGAGGACAGCATGCCATGAGTGAAACGCCTGCCG
Source organism: Azospirillaceae bacterium (assembly GCA_028281465.1). Classification (GTDB taxonomy): domain Bacteria; phylum Pseudomonadota; class Alphaproteobacteria; order Azospirillales; family Azospirillaceae; genus JANQJV01. The sequence goes on from JANQJV010000133.1 coordinate 2,181, forward strand.
CCGAGCCCGGTGGTCCGGGGACTGCCCTCAAGGCACCGCGGCCCCTGCATATCGGGCGCCGGCTGTTGTGGCTGTGCGGTCTGCTCGCCGTCGGTGCCGGGGCCTATTGGTACTTCGGTCTGGGCGGGGCCGGGCAGCTTGGCGTCGGCGCCCCGCCGGCTGCAGCCCCCCCCGCCGGACGGCCGCCACCGCAGGTCACCGTCGCCCAACCTTTGGTGCGCGAGCTGATCGAGTGGGACGAATTCACCGGCCAGTTCGACGCGGTCGAGCATGTCGACGTGCGGGCCCGGGTCAGCGGCTATCTGCAGTCGACCCATTTCAACGAAGGCCAATTGGTCGAAGCCGGCGACCTGCTGTTCGTCATCGATCCGCGCCCGTTCGAGGCGGCATTGTCGCGGGCGCAGGCGGAGCTGGAAGAGGCCCAGGCCCGCTTCGCCCTGGCCGAGCGCCAGGTGGCGCGGGCGAGCGAGCTGCGGCAGCGCGATTTCGTCGCCGAAGCGACCTTCGATGAACGCGTTGCCGAGGCCCGGCAGGCCGAAGCCGGCATCCGCGTCGCCGAAGCCGCCGTGCGCACGGCCGAACTGGACCTGGACTACACGCGCATCACCGCCCCGGTGGCCGGGCGGGTCGGCCGGTTCGAGGTCAGTGTCGGCAACCTGGTCAGCGGTGGTTCCGGCAGCGGCACCACGCTGCTGACCACCCTCGTGTCGCTCGACCCGATCTATCTGGAATTCGACGTCAGCGAGTCCGATTTCCTCGCCTACCGCCGCGCCACCCTGCGCGGCGAGCTGGATCATGGGGACGGTATGGGGGGCGATGGCCAGGGCGGCGACGGCGGCGGCGGCGTCCGCATCGACGTGCGTCTGTTCGACGAGACCGACTGGCCGCGTCGTGGCACCATCGACTTCGTCGACAACCGGGTCGACCGCACCACTGGCACCATCCGCATGCGCGCCACCGTGCCGAACCCCGACCTGTTCCTCACGCCGGGCCAGTTCGGCCGGCTGCGCCTGCCCGGTTCGCCGCGCTACGCCGCCGTGCAGGTGCCTGACCACGCCATCGTCAGCGACCAGGCGCGCAAGATCGTCATGACCGTCGCCGACGACGGCACGGTGGTGCCCAGGGTGGTGCGCCCGGGTCCGACCGAGAACGGGCTGCGCATCATCCGGCGCGGCCTGGAGGCCGACGACCGCATTATCATCGCCGGCCTCATGCGCGCCCGGCCGGGGGCGAAGGTGGATCCGGTCCAGGGCGAAATCACCCTGCCCGCTCCGGCCCAGGACTGACGCCGCAGCGCTCCGCCGCATTGCTCGGCACCGGCCCGGCACCCAAAGGAACCCCCATGGGTCTGTCGCATTTCTTCATCGATCGGCCGATCTTCGCATCCGTCGTGTCGATCTTCATCACGCTGGTCGGCGCTTTCGCCTATTTCGGCCTTCCGGTGGCGCAGTACCCGGAGATCGCGCCGCCGACCATCGTGGTCAGCGCCAGCTACCCGGGCGCTTCGGCCGAGGTGGTCGCCGATACCGTGGCCGCTCCCCTGGAGCAGGAGATCAACGGCGTCGAGAACATGCTCTACATGGCCTCGCAGTCGACCGGCGACGGCGGGTTGTCGCTCACCATCACCTTCGCTCTCGGCACCGATCTCGACATCGCCCAGGTGTTGGTGCAGAACCGCGTCGCCGTGGCCGAGCCACGCCTGCCGGAGGAAGTGCGCCGCCTGGGCGTGACTGTGCGCAAGAATACGCCAGACATGCTCATGGTCATCCACCTGTCCTCGCCGGATGGCAGCTATGACCCGTTATACATCTCCAACTACGCCACCTTGCAGGTGCGTGACGTGCTGGCCCGGCTGGACGGCGTCGGCGACGTGCGTGTGTTCGGCGCGCGCGACTATGCCATGCGCATCTGGCTCGACCCCGAGAAGGTGGCGGCGCGCGACCTGACCCCTGGCGATGTGGTGGCGGCCCTGCGCGGCCAGAACGTCCAGGTCGCTTCTGGTGTGCTCAACCAGCCGCCGGTGCCGACGCCGGGCGCTTTCCAGGTCAGCGTCCAGACTTTGGGCCGCCTCACCGAGGAACGGCAGTTCGAGCGCATCATTGTCAAGACCGACGCGGATGGCCGGGTCACCCGGGTCGGCGACATCGCCCGCGTCGACCTGGCGGCGCAGGACTACAGCACCGCCGGTTATCTGGACGATCGGCCGGCCATTCCGATCCTCTTGTACCAGCTCCCCGGCTCCAACGCGCTGGACACGGCCGAGCGCATCCTCGCCACCATGGCCGAGCTGGGCGAGTCCTTCCCGCCCGGCCTGCGCTACGACGTGGTTTATAACCCGACCGAATTCATCGCGGAGTCCGTCGACGCGGTCATCCACACCATCTTCGAGGCGGTTGCCCTGGTCATTGTCGTGGTGGTGCTGTTCCTGCAGACCTGGCGCGCCTCGATCGTGCCGATCACCGCCATCCCGGTGTCGCTCATTGGCACCTTCGCGCTCATGGCCGCCTTTGGCTATTCGCTCAACAACCTGACCCTGCTGGGTCTGGTGCTGGCCATCGGCATCGTGGTCGACGATGCCATCGTCGTCGTCGAGAACGTGGAGCGCAATATCCGCGCCGGGCTGACGCCACGTGCGGCGGCGCACCGCTCCATGGACGAGGTCGGTGGCGCCATCATCGCCACCACGCTCGTTCTGATCGCGGTGTTTCTGCCGGCCGCCTTCCTCACCGGCATCACCGGCCAGTTCTTCCGCCAGTTCGCCATCACGATCGCGGTGTCGACGGTGATCTCGTCGGTGGTGTCGCTGACCCTGAGCCCGGCCCTGTGCGCCTTGCTGTTCAAGCCGCACGATGCCGCCGCAGCCTCGCGGGCGCGGCGTGGCTCGCCACTGACCTGGCCGATCCGGACCTTTTTCCGTGGCTTCAACGCCGGCTTCGACGGTCTGTCGGCCAGCTATGCCGGTCTGACCCGGCGGCTGGTGCGGCTGTCGGTGCTGTCGCTCGTGGTTTATGGTGGGCTGGTCGGCCTCACCGCCTGGCAATTCCAGCGCGCCCCCACCGGCTTCATCCCGCAGCTCGACCAGGGCTATCTCATCAGCGTGGTGCAGCTACCGCCCGGTGCCGCCCTTGATCGGACCGACGCCGTGGTGCGGCGCGCCACCGACCTGATGCTGGAGACGCCGGGCATTACTCATGCCGTCGGTTTCGCCGGGCTGGACGGCGCCACCTTTACAAACGCCTCCAACGCCGGGGTGATCTTCTCCACGTTGGCGCCGTTCGAGGAGCGGGCCGCCCAAGGCCTGAGCGCCGGGCGCATTCAGGGCTCCCTGTGGCAGCGGCTGGGCGTCATCCAGGAGGCCTTCATCATCACCATCCCGCCGCCGCCGGTGCGCGGCGTCGGTACCTCCGGCGGCTTCAAGATGATGGTGCAGGATGTGCGCGGCCGTGGGCTGACCGCCCTGGAAAGCGCAGCCCGCGACATGGCCGGGGCGGCCAACCAGCTACCGGGCATCACCGGGGTGTTCACAACCTTCAACACCGGCACGCCGAAACTCTATGCCGACATCGACCGGCAGCGCGCCGAGATGCTCGGCGTGCCGGCCGAACGGGTGTTTGAGACCTTGGAAATCTACCTTGGGTCCGCCTTTGTCAACGAATTCAATCTGTTCAACCGCACTTTCCGGGTCACGGCGCAGGCCGACGGGCCGTTCCGGCAGAAACCGCGCGACATCGCACGCTTGGAGACGCGCAACGATCAAGGCGAGATGGTGCCGATCGGTGCCGTCACCGACTTCGAGGACCGCACCGGGCCGTACCGCGTCGCCCGCTACAATCTGTCGCCGGCCGTGGCGCTGCAGGGCAGCACCCTGCCTGGCTTCTCCACCGGCTCTGCGCTCGGTGCCATGGAACAATTGGCGGTGGAGCGGCTGCCGTTCGGCTTCGGCTATGAATGGACCGAACTGGCGTATCAGGAGAAACAGGCCGGTGACACTGGTCTGGCGGTGTTCGTGGTCGCGGTCGTGTTCGTGTTTCTGGTGCTGGCGGCCCAGTACGAGAGCTGGGGGCTGCCGTTGGCCGTGGTGCTCATCGTGCCCATGTGCCTGCTCGCCGCGGTGACTGGCCTCCTCTGGAGCGGTCTCGACATCGACATTCTGGCCCAGGTCGGCTTCGTCGTGCTGGTCGGACTGGCGGCCAAGAACGCCATCCTGATTGTCGAGTTCGCCCGCCAGTTGGAGCGCGACGGGCAGGATCGGGTGGCCGCCGTGGTCGAGGCCTGCCGGCTGCGCCTGCGCCCGATCCTGATGACGTCCTTCGCCTTCATCCTGGGCGTGCTGCCACTGGTGCTGGCCACCGGCGCCGGCGCCGAGATGCGCCAATCGCTGGGCACGGCGGTGTTCTCCGGCATGATTGGCGTTACGGTCTTTGGCCTGATCTTCACACCGGTCTTCTACGCCGTGGTCCGCGCCCTGGCGCGCCGCTGAGGCCCGTGGGCAGGGACGCGGTTCGCACAGATTTGGTTCAGGACCCCGGCGGCCGTCGATATCGGCGCAGGATGCGGTCGTAGGTGCCGTCCCGGTGCAGGATTGCCAGAGCTTGGCGCAGGCGGTTGCCTAGGGTCGGGTCGAAGGAGCGGTGGGCGGCGAGCCACAGGTGCAAAACGCCGACCGGCGCACCGAGCACGAATCGATCTTTCGGGTTGGCGAGCAGACGCGTATAGTATTGGGCGCGCAGCGCCGGCGCGAACCAGGCATCGGCCCGGCCGTGTCGGAGCACCTGGGGCAGCGAAGCCATTCGGTAGACCGGCAGCAGGTTGGCGAAGCCGCGTCGGCGCAGCAGGGTTTCGTGCGTTGAGCCGGCCAACACGGCAATCGCCGAAAGGGCATGTGCCTGTTGGAAGCTGTTGATCGGCGTTGACATGGTGATGAACACCTGATCGCTCTCAATCAGAAGCGCGATCCAGCGATAGAGCGGCTCCCGATCCGGCGTGCACACGAGGCCGACGAGGCGTCGGCGCTCCCACAAAGGCCTCCCCGGATGGACCCGTTTGCCCACCGGCACCGTTAGTTTCTTGTTAGGGGAGGGCCAGCGGTGACCATCTTGGGTTCAGAAAGTGGTGTGTCAGGGGCACCGTATGCTGGGCATGGAGAACAGGAATGTGCATTTACGCGTGCTGGGCGCTGGATCGATGCACGTCTATCGCCATTTCCTGTTTGATTGTCGGTTGTGGCGGGCTGTCGGCGATCGGCCAGGTCGTGGGCGCCGAGTATCGATTGGGCGGCTTCGGGTGACATGGCAGGCCCGCCGATGCCAGGGCAAGATGTCCGGTCGTCGACACCATGTTGGTGAGGCCCGTTGGGTATCTCGGGGACGGGTCAGGCGGCCGTGCGATCGTGACGGGTTGGCACCATAGCGTGTCGTCTTGAGGTGAGACACGGCATTGGGTTTGGCAAACAGTGGGGGGGTGTCCAGGAATGGCGGCCTGGGCACTGGGAAGTTGGAGATCGGGTGATGATGGCGCGTTCGAATCTGGCGTGGGTGGTTCCCTTGGCGTGGAACGTTCAGGGATCGACGGTGGGATGGTTGCCGCGGCTGCTGCAGGTTTGGCACCAGCGGGCCGGGGCGGCACAGGGCGGCCGGTCGATGGACGGATGGTTGCCGCAGGATCTGGCCGTTATGCCAAGGTCGGCAGGCCGGCGCGGTGGCCGAGCCCGCTGAGTGAGATTGTCGGAACAGGATGGTGGGTTTGGGGGTCGCAGGCGACCGGTGCCGCGGTCACGGCGGCGCCTGCTCGGTGCGTGCCTTCAGGAAGGCGCCGATGCGGCGGTCGTGGCCCAACAGATGGTTCATGAGCCAGTCTTTGAGGAAAACAAGCGTGTCTTGGGTGACTGTCGTCTTGCCAGTCTCGTAGTCGTGCACCAGGACGCTGAGTTGTTGCATCAAGGCATCGTGTTGCTCGTGGTGTTCCTCGAGTGCCGGATAGCCGATGACACGCATATGGTGTTCTTCGCGGGTGAAATGGAAACCGATGTAATCGGCAAGTTGTGCTAGGATCGATCCCAAGACCGCTTTGCCCTCGCCACGCCGGCTTGCCTCGTCCAGGGCATTGACCACGGAGACCAGGTATTTGTGGTGGCCATCGATCTCGTCGATGCCAATGGCCAGGTCGTCGGTCCATGTCAGCAGCATGGTGCACCTCCGCCGGCATGCTTCGTTCTACCACCTTGTCTCTGATCCCCTGCCATTTCTTGTTGTCCTTTCGTCCTGTGCCCGTCAACCATCCGGCTGCGGCAGCCTCTTGGTCCGGCGTGACGGTCGAGATCGCCTATCACACTGGTGGTATATTGGGGTGCTTGGTCCGGTCGGCGGTGATCTCCGTCACACAATGCCCTCACGGTGCCGCTCTGATGAGCCGGTCTCCTTCGCTAAACTCCGTTTGTGATTGGGTTTTTCGCTGGCCTGTGCGGCCTCCTGCCACAGGGTATGTTCTCAGTGATTCGTCACGGCTCGTCTCGGCACCGCCGGCATCTACTGAGACATCTACTGAGACAGTGCGTCCAGTCCGTCAGCATTGACGGTGGGTCGGGTCTTGTCCAGTCTCCGGCTTGGGCGCATGCGCCTGTCCTGGCCGTCGTTCCGGAACTGGTGAGTGACCCCACATGATCGAGCCCTGGCAACATCCTCCGTCGGGTGCTGTCCCGGTCGACCTTGAGCAGCTAACGCCCGTCTTGCGTGCCTTGCTGACGGAGGATGGAACGGTGACCGTGCTCCTTTGGGCGCTGATGGGGGAGACGATCACGGCGATACCGTTGGCTGCGGCCCGTCCTAGCGACTCCGATGGGGTATTGGAGTCCGGTATGCTGTCGATCGTACGTCCGCGGCAAGTGGTCCTGCGCGGGACCGTGAGCGGCCGATGCTATTGCTGTGCCCGTTCGTTGGTGTTCGCCGAGCGCTTGCCGGCGACATTTCCCGAGGCCCTGCAAAACAGTTCCTCTGGTCTCGGCGGCGCCTTGAATCGACTCGCTGTGGAGACGCGGCGGGAAATCCTTTGGACTGGCCGGGAAGTGGTGCCGGATGTACCGGTGGATGTGCGTTCAGCATTTCCCGGCGCGGCTCTGGTGCGCTGCTACCGGATCATCCACGGCGGTCGGACGGCGATTCTGATCCAGGAACGTTTCCCGGCCGAGTTGGAGATTGGTATTGGAACACGTTAGCTGGGCGTCTCAGCGGTGCCCAGCATGACCCGGTGTGTCAGGCGAAACGGTGTGTCGGTGTCGGGCTGTTCGAACAGGCACAGCGACGTGACCGGGACCGGATCGCGGCAGACGGCGGCACTGCGGTCGACGGCGGCGGCATGCAAACAGTCGCGTTCGGTCGGGTCATCGACCGGACCGGCCAAGGTCAGGTGGAAGTGGAATTCGTCGAACACATAAGGGTAACCCCAGCGCTCTAGATACGCCTGTTGCCGGGGTGAGAGGTCGGTGGTTTTGCGGCGTTGCCGGTCGGCCGCGGTCATGGACGCACGCAGATCATCGAAGGCTTCGACGCAGGCAGCGGCCAGGCGGTCGATCGCCGGGCACGGGGCACAGGGAACGAGCGTAATGAACGGGTCCGGTGGTGCCACCGTCAATGTCGGCAGGGTGAAGGTGGGCTGGTCGGCGGCGAAGCACGCAAGCCGCGCCACCAGAGCCGCACGGTCGACTCCCGGCGCCAGTGCGAATGGTGCTTTGAGCGTGCCGTGAAACCCGTAGCGGCGCGAGAATGCCGTGAGCGCGTGCACACGCCCGGTTGTCAGTCCCGGTACCGTCGGCTGGACTAAAGGCTCGCCGGTCACGGCATCCCGGCCGAGCCAGCGCTGGCCGAAGGTGGCCAGATCACTGCCATCGGGTGGGGCAAAATAGAGTGCGTAGCGGGCCGGCATCAGACCACACGCACACCCTGGCGCCACACCGCGGTGACCACCGGTTGGCCATGGCTCTTGCGGACACGGATCAGATCCGCCCGTCGGCCCGGCGCGATCTCACCCCGGTCGTCGAGACCGACCAGCCGGGCCGGATTGGCGGAGATTTTGGCCACCGCCTCGGGGAGAGGGAGGTGCAGGGTGTCGTGTAGCAGAAAGGCGGCGTGCAGCAGGCTGACCGGAACATAGTCGGAGGACAGGCAGTCAAGCAGGTCGGCACGCGCCAGTTCCCCGGCCGATACGTTGCCGGAGTGCGATCCGCCGCGCACCACATTGGGGGCGCCCATGATGACGCCCAGTCCGTGGTGCCGCGCGTGTGCCGCCGCCGCCATGGTGGTGGGAAACTCGGACATCACCATGCCGTCGGCCGCGGCCTCGCGCACCTGGTCTTCGGTTTCGTCGTCGTGACTGGCCAGAGGAATGCCCCGGTCGCGGCAGCGCTTCACGATCTCCACGCGATGTTTAAGGGCGTAGCGTGCCTGGTAGTCCTCACCCTGTGCCACCATGGCATCGATGTCCGCATCGGAGCGGCCTTCACCGCGATAGAACCGGCGGAACACAGCCAGATCGCGCCACTGCCGCTGCCCGGGCGTGTGATCCATGATGGAAACGAGTTGCACCATGGATTCGGTACTGTAGGGTTCGAACATCTCCACGACCAGCGGATCGGCAACCTCACAGCGCAGGTGTAGCAGGTGGTCGATGCGCAGAAGGTCCTCGCGCAAGGCCTGCTTGATGGCGGCGATCGATTCGTTCAGAATATAGCGCCGTTTGCCACCGTCGCGATATTCGCCGACGCATACGGCATCCAGCACGGTGGTGATGCCGGCGGCCGCCACTTGGGCGTCATGGCCGAGCACGGCGGCCAGAGGCGATGGCCACAACACGTTCGGACGTGGTTCGAAATGGCGTTCCAAGTTGTCGGTGTGCAACTCGATGAGGCCGGGTAGCAGATGGTCGCCGTCCAGATCGAGTGCGCCGGGCAGGCCGTCCGCGCCGGCGTCGACGGCCGCGATGATGCCGTCGCGCACCACCACACGGCCGGTAAAGACGGCATCACGGGTGACGATGCGCGCGTTCGTGAACGCCGTTTCCGGCGCGTTGCCGATCATGGCAAGACCACCTTTGAAGCAGACGCCGGCGTGGCGGACCCATCGAGATTAGACGACCAAACCGATGGGTTGTGCAACCGCAGCGTGACTGTTCTGGCGTGTTTCCGAGCCGGGGACCTCTGCGTGCGTCGGTTGGTATCCGGTCGGATTGGTTCGGGCACGCGACGGGGGCTTGCCGCCACACCGTCACCGAACCATTGTCGGCGGTGCTGGGCCGTCGTGGTGGACAGGATGGGCAACCTGGCGCGGAAGCTCGACGATGGGCAGGGCACGTCGGACCCGGAACCGGATCGACGGCCGGCTGGCCGAGCAGATCGGAATCTGGACCAACGCCGTCGCCGAGCTGTGCACCGGTGTTGCCGGTCTGGGCACTGAACGGCGGACGACCGAGGCCGATCTCCGCACCGAGAGGGCCTGGCTTGACGAGGCGCTGGTGGTGCACGGCGTGATGATCCTTGTCGGTTCGGCGGTGGCGGTCGCCCTCAGCGGCGTCGTCCTGATCGCGCGCGCGGTCGCTCTGCTGGCGCCCTGGGCGGTGGCGTTCGCGAGCTGCATGAAGGCTGTCGCGGGATGGTTTGACAGGGCGATACCGGTCGGTATAGTCCGCCGGATCGCGTGAGGCGCGCGCCACCTTGGGAGATGTTAGGAATGCTGTTTTCCACGGCCTTTGCCCAGGCCGGAGGAGCCCCGCCGGCCGGTTTCGATCTGATGGCGTTCGTTCCTCTGATTCTCATCTTCGTCGTGTTTTACTTTCTGTTGATCCGGCCGCAGCAGCAGAAGGCCAAGGAACACAAAGCCATGATCGAGGCGCTGCGTCGCGGCGACCGGGTCGTCACGGCGGGTGGCATCGTCGGCACGGTCACACGCGTCGGCGGCAGTGATGACGAGATTTCGCTTGAAATCGCCGATGGCGTGCGCGTGCGGGTGATCCGCTCGACCATCGCGGCCGTGTTGGCCAAGACCGAACCGGCCAAATCCTCGAGCCGGGCCGACAAGGCAGAAAAAGGCGGCGACAAGGCGGCATCCTGACACGGGGCGGCGTCCGGTGGTGAGGCTTTGCGCCGGCGTGGCCCGATCGCTATAGTGCGCTGCGGTGCGGCCGTCGCGTGGCCGCGCCCCGGTCTTCCCCTCCGTATCCGGGCGCCGTCGTCGACGCATGCTGTATTTTGCCAAGTGGAAAATCTATCTCATCGCCGCGGTCTGTCTGGCTGCGCTGGTGTTCACACTGCCCAACTTCATCAGCCGGATGGATCTTGAGTCTTTACCTGGCTGGGTGCCGCAGCGCCAGATCACGTTGGGTTTGGACCTGCGCGGCGGGTCCTACCTGCTCCTCGAGGTCGATATGCCGGCGGTGATTGAGGAGCGCCTCGAAAGCTTGACCGACGAGGTGCGCACGCAGCTCCGCCAAGCCCGCATCGGCTACACTGATCTCGGGCCGGTTGGCGGCGGTGCGGACGCCGTGGCGGTGACCATTCGGGACATGGCGCAAGTGGATGCGGCGGTTGCGACGTTGCGCGAGCTCAATCAGGTGATCGGCGGCGGACCGCTTGGGGGCGGCCTGGACGAATTGGACTATGCCGTTGGCGAAGGCGGCCGGTTGACGATTGGCTTGAGCGAAGCCGCCCTGCGGGAAAAGGCGACAGGGGCCGTAGAGCAGTCCATTGAAATTGTGCGCCGGCGCATTGATGAGACCGGCGTCAACGAACCCTCCATCGCCCGGCAAGGACAGCGGCGCATCTTGGTGCAGCTTCCAGGCGTCGATGATCCGGACCGGATCAAGCGTCTGCTCGGCCGGACCGCCAAGATGACATTCCACCTTCTGCATCCGTCGGCCGCCACTTTCACCGGTGGCCGAGTGCCCCCGGGCGCCGAATTGTTGGAGAGTTCCGATTCCCGTCCGGGGCTGCCGCAGAATTATCTCGTTCGCAAACGGGTCGAGGTGGACGGTGGCAATCTGACCGACGCGCGCGCCGGCACCAACCCGCAGACCGGCGAATGGGTGGTCAATTTCGAGTTCGATAGCATTGGGGCCCGGCGGTTTGGCAATGTCACCCGTAACAACGTCGGCCGACCGTTCGCCATCGTGCTGGACGATCGGGTGATCAGTGCACCAGTGATCCGCGAGCCGATCCTGGGCGGCCGTGGCCAGATCAGCGGTGGTTTCACCGTCCAGGAGGCCAATGATCTCGCCGTGCTGCTGCGCGCCGGTGCTCTGCCGGCGCCGCTCACCATTGTGGAGGAGCGCACCGTCGGCCCTGATCTGGGTGCAGATGCCATCCGTGCCGGCGTCTATGCCTGTATCGTGGGCTTTTTTCTGGTGATTGTCTATATGGCTGTCACCTATGGCATCTTCGGCCTCATGGCCAATGTTGCGCTCATGATCAACATGGTTCTCGTGGTCGGCTTGTTGTCGGTGTTGCAAGCGACCTTGACTCTGCCCGGCATTGCCGGCCTGTTGCTCACGCTCGGCATGGCAGTGGATGCCAACATCCTCATCATCGAGCGCATCCGTGAGGAGTACCGCAAAGGCCGGCAGGCCTATTCGGCCATGGACACCGGTTTTCAGCGCGCGTTCGGCACCATTCTCGACTCCAACATCACCACGCTCATCACCATGGTGCTGCTGTACAGCTTCGGCTCCGGTCCGGTGCGCGGATTCGCCGTGACCATTAGCTGCGGCATCCTCACCTCCATGTTCTCCGCCATGCTGCTGTCGCGCCTGTTCATGGTCGCCTGGCTGCGCCGTACGCGCGCCAAAGAACTGCCGGTTTGACACGGCCGGATTGATACGAAGGATTGCGATCTGCCATGTTGCGTCTGCGCCTGGTTCCCGACGACACCAAAATCCCCTTCATGAAGGGCCGTTTTGTCGGCGTCCTCTCATCGGCGGCGATCAGCCTGCTTTCCGTACTGTTGTTCTTTTATCCCGGCCTCAACTTCGGTATCGACTTCCGCGGTGGTGTGGTCATCGAGATCAGAACATCCGAGGCCGCGGATTTTCCAGCATTGCGCGACAGTTTGGGCGGATTGGGGCTGGGCGAGGTGGCCTTGCAGGCGTTCGGCTCGGACCGTGACGTGCTGATCCGCATCGAACGTCAGGAAGGTCCGGAAACGGCGCAGCAGGAAGCGATTCAGGCCGTTCGCCGTGTGCTGGAGTCGCAGCTCCCCGGCACCGATATCCGCCGGGTCGAGGCGGTCGGCGGCTCGGTCAGTGCCGAGTTGGTGCAGAGCGGCCTCATGGCGGTGGGCCTGGGTTTGCTGGCCATGCTGGTTTACATTTGGTTCCGCTTCGAGTGGCAGTTCGGCCTTGGCGCCCTGGTCACGCTGATTCTGGACGTGACCAAGACCATCGGTTTCTTCGCGGTCACACAGATCCCGTTCAATCTCACTAGCGTTGCCGCTGTGCTGACCATCATCGGCTATTCGATCAACGATAAGGTGGTGGTCTATGACCGCATGCGGGAGAATCTGCGACTTTACAAGAAACTGCCGCTGCGCGATCTGATCGATCTCAGCATCAACCAGGTGCTCAACCGTACCATTGGCACCTCGGTGACGACCTTCCTGGCTGCCTTCCCACTGGCCGTTTTCGGTGGCGAGGCGCTGAGCGGTTTCGCCACGCCCATGCTGTTCGGCATCGTCATCGGCACTCTGTCGTCCATCTTCATCGCCGCCCCGATCCTGCTATTCCTGGGCGAAAACCGGCTCGGCCGCGGGTCACCCGACGCGGGGAATCGCGCGCCAGAAGCCGGCACGTCCTGAGCCGGCGGCCGCCTGGCGGAGCCTCTTGGTCATGGAGATCACGGCGATCCGGGCTGGCGGTCGTATGGCGATCGAGGGCTATGGTCCGGATGGTTTCCGGGTCAGTGGACAGTTTTATCCCGGCGCCACCCTGGTGTTTCCAGACCGCTGCGCCGCTTGGCCGGTCACCGCGATCGACACCTTGTGTTTGGACGATCTGGCCGACGTGCGGGTCCTGTCCCCACCCGCCGACCTGCTGCTGATCGGCACCGGCCCGACCCTGCGTCGACTGCCCCCCGCCGTGGCAGTGGCCCTGCGTGCCGACGGGCTGGCCATCGACGTCATGCCCACCGGCGGCGCCTGCCGCACCCACGGAATACTGTTGTCGGAACACCGCCGCGTGGTCGCGGCTCTGCTGCCGGCATGAACGCCGGTTGGGCCAGTTAACCCAACCGGGTTCCGAGGCAATTGGCCGGAGCGTTGGCGATGCGGGACTCCGGGTCGGTGATGGAGGTTCCCAAAACGAGAGCCACCGGCACGACGCCGGCCCAGATTGGGGCGTCCATGTCGTCGGCATCGTCGACCGGGCCGCCTTCCCTGATTTTGCAGCTAATCTCGTCCAGGGCCAGGGCCAGGACGGTGGTTGCCTTCATTTCCTGTTCGGTCGGCGGACGCATTTCCTCCCAGCGGCCGGGAGCAAGGCGGTCGGTGAACGCCTTGAGCCTGGCCAGTTTCTCTGCCGGTTGGGTTACCTCCTGGGCTATGCCGTGCGCCACCACGCTGCGGTAATTGAAGCTGTGATGGAAGCCGGAGCGGGCGAACACCAGGCCGTCCAGGATCGACGCCGTGAAACATACCGGAATGCCACCCTTGAGCCGCCGAATCATCTGACTGGCCGAGGAGCCGTGCCAATACACCCGCTCGCCCTCGCGCCAATAGGCGGTCTGGGTGACATAGGGTTCGCCGTCGAACACGTAGCCGACGGCGCATTGCAGACCGGCGTCGAGCACGGCGTGCACGGCGGCACGGTCGGTGACGGCGCGCTTGGGGTTGCGGCGCAGTCGGCAGCGTTCGCTGACGGGATAGTCGGACGACAGGACGGAGCTCGGGGTCTGAGTCATGATTGCCTCGGAGTGGGGGGCACATGCGCGGCAGCTAAGCGGCAGAGTGGTTGCCCGAAAAGGTCCGCTGTGGCTTCATCAACCAGTCCACTTTGATCGTCTCGAGGCCCCGCCATGGCCCGCAGCGCGGACCGCGTTCCTCCCTTGTCTGTGGCGCTCGACCCCTCGTCGGCCACGCCGCTGCACCGGCAGCTCTATTCCGGTCTGCGCCAGGCCATGCTCGATGGCCGGTTGCGGCCGGGCACGCGTGTGCCGTCGACCCGGGGGCTGGCCGCCGACGTCGGCTGTTCGCGGACGACGGCGGTGGTCGCCTATGATCTGTTGTTCGCCGAAGGATACTTGGAGGCCCGCACGGGTTCGGGAACCTATGTCAGCGCGGCGCTTCCAGACGCACGGCTGCAGCCGACGCGGCCCGGTGCCGGAACGGACGCAACGCGCATGGACGATGGTTCGGCGGCCGATCTGTCGTGCCGCGGGCAGGGGCTCGTCCGGTTGGCGCGTGTTACCGGCCGTCGGCGCGGTATCCGTGCGCGTTTGTTCAGTCCGGGCGAGCCGGATCTGGCTGGATTTCCGTTCGATGTGTGGAGCCGGTTGTTGGCGCGGACCTGGCGGGCCCCTGGGCGCCATCGGTTGCTGCCGGGGCCGGTCGCCGGCGACCCAGCGCTCAGACGGGCGATCGCCGACCACGTCAACCGGGTGCGCGGTCTGGCCTGTGCGCCCGAGCAGGTTTTCATCACCAATGGTACACAGCAGGGGCTGGATTTGATCGTGCGTCTGCTGCTTGACCCGGGGGATGCGGTGTGGGTTGAGAACCCCGGTTATGCCAGCCTTTGGGCCGTGCTGGCGGCGGCGGAAGCCAGGCCGGTGCCGGTGCCAATCGACGCCGAAGGGCTATCGGTCGATGCGGGTTGCCGGCGCGCGCGCCTGGCCCGCATGGCCGTGGTCACGCCGTCGCATGCCTATCCCTTGGGTGTGGTCATGGGTTTGGCGCGCCGGCTGCAGCTTCTGGACTGGGCCGCCAATCAAGGTGCTTGGGTGGTGGAGGATGACTACGACAGCGAGTTCCGCTATACCGGCGCGCCGCTGGCGGCCTTGGCGGGACTAGACCGGGGGCCGGCGCACACCGCGCGGCGGGTGCTGTATCTGGGTACGTTTTCCAAGATTCTGTTCCCATCCCTGCGGGTTGGTTACATGATCGTGCCCGAAGCCCTGATCGAGCCGGTGGCGCGGGCCCGCGCCGGGCTTAACGATCTGTCTGCCGGCACGGTGCAGCCGGCGCTGGCTGCCTTCCTTGCCGATGGGCATTTCGCCCAACACCTGCGCCGTATGCGCCGACGCTACGCGGCGCGCCAGCAAGCGTTGCTGGACGCAGGACGTCGGCACCTAGCCGGTCTGCTCGACCTGGCTCCCGATGCGGCAGGCATGCATTTGGTCGCAGGCCTTGCCCCCGACCTCGCGGCTGTGGCGGACGACGTGGCCTGTTCGGCCGCCGCTGCTGCGCGCGGTCTGACGGTGCCGGCCTTGGCCGACTACTACCTGGAAAAGCCCGACCGCCAGGGCCTGCTGCTCGGTTATGCGGCGGTCAATGAGGCTGAGATCGAAGCCGGCATCGCTCGTTTGGCGCACGTCTTGTCGGGCCTGTCGCGGTAGACGGGTCGGTGAGCGCCGGCCCGCCGAGTCATGGCGCCGGCGTGTCTGGTTTGAGCGTTCGGACCACGCCATCGGACAGCAGGGTCATGGTCTTGCCGCCCGACGCTGATCCCACAGGATGGGGTGGTGGCAGGGCAAGGGGTGGGTCTTTGATGCTGCACCGGGGCGTTGGCACGCTGGGTATCGCCCCAGTGTCGTTAGCTAATGCCAAGCTTTCTGCGCACGTCGTAGCTGCGTTTGCGGGCCCATTTTTCCAGGAATTCGGCGAGTTCGCTATCTGGCGGTTCGGGCAGCACGACGCGCAGCTTGACGTATTGGTCACCGGCCACCTTGCGCCGGGGGTCGATGATGCCCTTGCCTTTGAGGCGTAAGACCGAGCCGGTGTTGGAGCCAGGCGGCACCTTGAGCGCCACGTTGCCGGTCAATGTGGGCACGCGGATGATGGCGCCGAGCACGGCCTCCGGCAGCGACACCGGCACCTCGACATGGATGTCCTCGTTCTCGCGCGTAAAATAGGTATGTGCTTCGACCATCACCTCAACCAGGGCGTCGCCAGCGGCCCCGCCGTTGCGGCCGTTCATGCCTTGGCCCTTCAGGCGCAGTTTTTGCTGATCCTGCGTACCGGGTGGGATCACCACTTCCAAGCTCTTGCCATTGGAAAGATCGATGCGCCGCCGCGTCCCCAGGGCGGCGTCGAGAAAGGGGACGGTCACCGAATAATTGATGTCGCTGCCCCGAGCCTTGGCGCCCGTCTGTCCGCCGACACCGCCGGCGCGTTCCCGGGAGCCGGCTCCCGTCTCGGCTCCCGTCCCGTCGCCCCGCCGGCCGCCGAACAGATCGCTAAACCAATCGTCACCGAAGCCGCTCTGCTGAAACGGTTCTTCCGGTCCGCGCCGACGCCCGGCACGGCGGGATGCTCGTTCGTACCGGTAACGCGGCCGCTCCGACCCAGACGCATCGATTTCGCCGCGGTCGAAGCGGGCGCGTTTGGTTGGATCGGACAATAAACTGTAAGCAGCGGAAATCTCTTTGAAACGCTGCTCAATATCACTCCGCCCCGGGTTCAGGTCGGGGTGGTAGAGCTTGGCCAGTCGGCGATACGCTTGTTTGATGTCGGCAGCACTGGCACCACGCTGCACACCCAGCGATTGATAGGGGTCACGCATCGCCGTCCGAACACACCCTCAGGCCACGGCGAGGCTGCAGCCTGGAAACAACATTCCTGCGACCGGTCAGAGGCTGGCCCGCTCGACCCAGCTCCCATCTGGTTGCCGGCACATGGTGACCGGCTCGCCGACGGTGCGTCGACCGCCCACGACGGTCTCGCTGACGAACCGTCGGCAATATTCGCCGCCCGCCGTGTAGCCGTCGCGTACCGCGGTGAAGCTGCCCGAGTTACCGCTCTCCGGGTTGCGCCAGATGATTGGATCGTTGAGCGGCGCGGACCGAACCCGTTCCGCGGCCTGCTGGGCGTACAAACGATCCGCCCGGTCCAGCGACTTGCCAACTTCGCTGCCGAGCAGGCCACCGATCACGGCACCCGCCGCCGTTGCAGCCAGTTGTCCAGTTCCGCTGCCAAACTGGGCGCCAAGCAAACCACCCAGGGCCGCCCCGGTCACGCCACCAACGGTCTGTTTGGTGCCGGTACCCTGGCAGCCGGCCACCAGAAGACCCACCAGGACCAGGGGAATCAATCCGCGTATCGTCATGTCCTTGTGCCTCGTGCAAAAACCGTAGGTTTCAGCTCTGGTCGGGTGCGCTCCGGCAAGCCTCCCGGCCGACGCCCTATCCCGTAGCGATTTACCCTGATATACGCAACACCATCTTAGGTGGGAATGCCCCTCAGGCCGGCAAGGCTTCACAGATGAGCGATGACAGCGCGACGGACCCGATCGACTTGTTCCAGCAATGGTTGCAGGAGGCAGATGGCCAGGAGCCCAATGATCCCAATGCCGTGGCCCTGGCGACGGCCGATGCCGAGGGCCGTCCGTCTGTGCGCATGGTGTTGCTGAAGGGCATCGATTCACACGGCTTCGTTTTCTTCACCAATTTCGAGAGCCAGAAGGGCCGGGAACTGTTGGAGAATTCACACGCCGGCCTGTGCTTCTATTGGAAGTCGCTGAAACGGCAGGTGCGCGTCCAGGGGCCGGTTCAGGTGGTCGATGCGGCTGAGGCCGACGCCTATTTCGCGAGCCGGCCCAGGGCCAGCCGTATTGGGGCGTGGGCGTCGCAGCAGTCTCGACCCATGGACGGGCGCTGGGTCTTGGAGCGCCGCGTTGCCGAGGAGACCGTGCGATTTCATGTCGGTGACGTGCCTCGACCAGATTATTGGGGCGGATTTCGGATCGTGCCGGACAAGATCGAGTTCTGGCGCGACCGTCCATTCCGCCTGCACGAACGGTTGGTGTTCCAGCGCGTCTTGACGGCAGCGGGGGCAGGGGAGTGGACAACAGTCCGATTGTTTCCCTAAAGCGTCTTCCGCTCATACTGGTTCGCGGAACCTGCTCTAGTCCCACACCGGCCTTTCGACCGACCCACCATGACGGCGTGCCCTCCTTTATAGCACGGCTGTCGGCATGAAGATCGGTCGTTCATTGGTGCCGCGAAGCCCGTGCTCTAGACCCCGCAAAACCCCGGCGA
>JANQJV010000137.1 GCA_028281465.1 Azospirillaceae bacterium
TTCATGCCGACAACCGTGCTATAAAGGAGGGCACGCCGTCGAAAAGCCACCGTTTCGGTCATGGTGGGTCGGTCGAAAGGCCGGTGTGGGACTAGAGCCGATCCCGAGCAGAGTGTTTGATCTGCGACACCGATTTTCTCCAAATCAGATGGCTGAAGCGTTTTCCACGAACCAGTGTGGGCGGAAAACACTCTCACTCTTTGATTTGTCGCAGGTCCGAACCATGGGATCGGTTTCTGCTGCCGTTGACGATGCTTAAGCTCCCGGATGTTCGACGAGTGCCGTTATGGATCATATCAGATCGATCAGTGATGACGAGATCACCCGCGGTTAACGGGTGTATCCACGCCAGGCTGCCGGTCTGCCGACCGGCTCCATGCTCAGGCGGCACTCTCAAGTCGGGGTGAACCCCGATGCGACAGAGCGGTTTTTGCCAGCCATGAGGTGGCACAAACCGCCCCTAGGTGCACGATCATACAGTGTCGACCGGCGAAAGCAGTCCGGCTGTTTGCCGGGAACGCTCACCGTTTCCGTTCGACGGGTAGTGAGCCTGACCGACTAAGCTGCTTCCTGGATTTCACTGGCCGTGCCGAACACCCGCAACATCTCGGCGACGAAGGCCGACAAGTCTTCCCCGCCGACAGTGGTGATCATAACACCATCTGTCACCAGGCCTGACTCGTCCCACACGCCACCGGCGGCTTCCACCCGATCCTGGGCCGATGCCGCACCGCTGATACGGCGGTTCTTAAGCTTGCCCGAGGTCGTTAGGAGGGAGACACCTTGCCCAATAGCAGCAATCGGCTTGCCGGCTTCCAGGAAATGACCAACGATTCTCTTTGTGTGCGGATTGTCTTGCAATTTTAGAACACTGCGCTCACCACCTGGAAGCACCAGCATGTCGAAGTCAGACCCAAGCACACTATTTATATGACGGTCAACAGGGAAAAAGTGACCCCAGCCTTTCTCGTGCCAGCCGTTCACGACACCCTGATCGGGGGAAATGATCTTCAAAGTCGCGCCAGCCTTCAATAGGGCACGCTGCGGTTCGGTCATTTCGATCTCTTCAAAGCCGCCGGCGACCATGATGGCGACGGCTCTGCCTGCGAGTAGCTGATCCTCATTCTGGTTAAGTGCGTGCATGTGTCGTCCTTTCGAGCGTTGGCGCCGATGTGGGCAGGCAACGGATCGTTTCCGATCCGGCACGGGGCCGCTTCCCGGGCTGCGGCGACCGAGTCCACCACATCCGATCCCGCGTAGCCGGCACACCATGGGGTGCCGATGGCGATCTTGAATCATCGGTGCGGAGGAATGGCGGAACCGCCATTCGTCATCGGGTTTGAGTCGGCGCGGTTGAGCGTGTCGAGACGTGCCGGGAAGACAATCGACATGTGGCGAAGGTGGCCATTTGCCGTGGCCAAGTCAATAGGGTCTATCGCAGTGCAGCATTGGGCCAACGAAAAAGCTTTGCCAACAAAGAAAACCCCGATCGTGCTCCTGTTGGATCACGATCGGGGCGGCAGAGTCGGGAGGCGGTTGGGGTCGGGCCGGTCAGGGATCAGCGTCTTGGTGTCGGTGGTTGACCTCGGCCGCCCCGGTCTCGGCGCTCAATGGAACTGATCGGCCTCCGTGGAGCCGGCCAGGGCCGTGGTCGAGGCCTTGCCGGCGCTGATGGCCATGCTCACGGCATCGAAATAGCCCGTGCCCACTTCGCGCTGGTGCTTGGTCGCGGTGTAGCCCTGGCGTTCGGCCGTGAACTCGGCCTGCTGCAGCTCCGCGTAGGCGGCCATGCCTCGTTCGCGGTAGCCCAAGGCAAGCTGGTGAATGCCATAGTTCAAACTGTGGAAACCGGCGAGCGTGACGAACTGGAACTTGTACCCCATGGCTCCCAATTCGTCCTGAAACCGAGCGATGGTGGCATCGTCCAGATTGGCCTTCCAGTTGAAACTGGGGGAGCAATTATATGAGAGTAACTTGCCGGGGAATTCCCGATGGATGGCTTCGGCGAATTTGGCCGCCTGATCCAGGTTCGGTGTCGAGGTTTCGAACCAGAGCAGATCGGCATAGGGGGCATAGGCCAGACCACGTGCAATGCAGTACTCCAACCCTCGACCCTTGCGGATGCGATAAAACCCTTCGGCAGTCCGGTCGTTGCGGTCGATGAACGGATGGTCGCGGTCGTCGACATCGCTGGTGATGAGCTGGGCGCTTTCGGCGTCGGTCCGGGCCAGCAGCAAGGTCGATGTTCCGCAGATGTCGGCGGCTAGGCGGGCGGCGTTGAGAATCCGAATGAACTGCTGCATGGGGACCAGCACCTTGCCGCCCATGTGGCCACACTTCTTCTCCGAGGCTAGCTGGTCTTCGAAGTGGACGCCGGCCGCTCCCGCTTCGATCATCGCTTTCATCAGCTCGAAGGCGTTGAGCGGACCACCGAATCCGGCTTCCGCATCGGCCACGATCGGCGCAAACCAATGGGTGTCAGAGTTAGCCTCCATGTGGCTGATCTGATCGGCCCGCTGCAGCGCCTGATTGATGCGCTTGACCACAGCCGGGACGGAATTGGCCGGATAAAGGCTCTGGTCTGGATACATATGGCCGGCCAGATTGGCATCGGCGGCCACTTGCCAGCCACTGAGGTAAATGCCTTCGAGGCCGGCTCGGACCATCTGCATCGCCTGGTTGCCGGTCATGGCTCCGAGCGTTTTGACGTGGGGACGCGTATGCAGCAATTCCCAAAGGCGGCGCGCGCCCAATTCGGCCAGCGTATGCTGAATCTGCACGGAGCCGCGCAGTCGTGCCACATCGGCGTCGGTATAGTCGCGACGGATGCCGTTCCATCGCCGCGCGTGGATGGCATCGATTTGCTGGTTGGCAGGAACCGCCGTGTCGAGTGGTGCCATGGGGCAACTCCTTGGAACCGGCCCGGCCTGTCCGATTGGCGCCGCGCGTGCCGTGGGCCGGCCATGTCTTCTGCTGTGTGCGGCGCACCGTCATATTGACAATGCGCACGGCCTGTCTGGGCTTTCAATAACGATTTGATTGAAAAAAAGAAAACTAGAAACAGAGAGTCGTCTCTAGCTGTAAAAATGTAAAAGGTGTAAATTCAAGATTGGCTGTGTCCGCTTCGGTGCAGCCACAGGGACACCAAAGGGTGGGGGACATGAAGACCGGGCTTGAGAGAAAGGCGATGCTGGGACCGAAGGTGCGTCGTCTTCGCCGGGAGCGCGGCCTGACGCAGAGTCAGATGGCCAAGCAACTTGGCATCTCGGCGAGCTACCTCAATCTGATCGAACATAACCAGCGTCCGCTGACCGTGCCGCTCCTGATCAAATTGACCCAGACCTTCCAGATCGACCTTCAGGGCTTTGCGGAAGATGATGAAGGGCGGGCTGTGGCCGGATTGCAGGAGGCATTTGCCGATCCGCTCTTCGACGGCACCGACATCAAGCTGCACGACATCAAGGAACTGGTGGCGGCTGCGCCCGGCATGGCGCGCCATGTGATCCGCCTGTATCAGGCCTACCGCGGCCGGTGCGAGGACCTGCAGAGTCTGGCGGAACGCGTTGCCGACGGCGACCGGCTTGAGGTCATGCAAAGCACCAATCTGCCGATCGACCAGGTGCGCGAGATGTTCCACCAGCAGTCGAATCATTTTCAAGAATTGGAGGCAGCCGCGGAAGATATTTGGAATGATGTGCCGTTCGTATCCGGTGATCTGTACCGAAACCTGTGCGATTACTTGCAACGCGCCCACAGTGTGAAGGTTCGGGTGTTCCCGGTCGACGTCATGGGTACGACCGTCCGGCGGTTCGATCGGCATAGCCGGCGAATCCTGCTATCTGAGATGTTGCCACCTTCCGGGCGTCTGTTCCAGGTCGCCTTTCAAATTGGTCTTCTGCAAAATCGCGACCTGTTCGATGAGGTTCTGATTCGGGCCCATTTATCAAGCGATGCGGCGCGCCGGTTGGCTCGAATCGGTCTTGCCAATTACTTCGCCGGGGCTGTCATGATGCCATATGAGCGCTTTCTCAAGGCAGCCCAGGATGTTCGTTACGATATACAGATTCTCGGTCGCCGCTTTGAATCCAGCTTCGAACAGGTTTGTCACCGATTCACCACACTCCAGCGGCCCGGCATGAAGGGCGTGCCTTTCTTCATGATCCGGATCGACAAGGCTGGCAATGTCTCCAAACGCTTCAGTGCTGCCGGCTTCACCTTCGCCCGGTTCGGCGGTGCCTGTCCACGCTGGAATGTGCACGATGCCTTCCGCACACCGGGGCAGATCCATATTCAGATTGTTCAAACTCCCGATTCTTCTACATATTTTAGTTTGTCACGCACGGTCGACAAGCCTGGCGGAGGCCATCGCAGTCCCCCGCAACAATTTGTCGTTGGCCTTGGCTGTGATACTGCTTTTGCTGGGCATCTTGTCTATGCCGATGGGTTTGATCTTGAAAATACAGAAGCTTCAACGCCAATCGGCATCAACTGCCGCTTATGTCCACGGCTGGATTGTGGTCAGCGCACCTATCCGCCGCTCAACCACCGTCTCATCGTGGAGGAACACGTACGGGGTCAGTCACCGTATCTGTTTGCCGCGTCATCGTCAGGTGTGGTCGATCAAACCAGGTAGTAACGGCTTGTATTGCAGTCAGTGCCCGGGCATGCTGCAGTGGCTTAAGGCCTAGGGCACGGAGGGTCATGCGGGTGCAAGCACGGCCGGTGTTGTGTACCCCGAACCGTTCGGGCGCGTGCCCCGGTGACCGTTCCGGCCTGGAGACGGCGGCGTTGTGACATGACGGCGACGATTTGGGGAGAGCGCGACAGTCTGCCGACGCTGGACGAGCAGGACGACGATCTGCTGTTTAGCGATGAGCCCGATGAAATCGATGATGCGCCCTCGTCTTGGACTGTCCTACCGCCATGGCGGGTTCTGATCGTCGATGACGACCCGGAGGTGCATGCCATCACCCGCGTGGTGCTGGGTGATGTTGTGTTCGAACAGCGGCGGATCGCCTTTCTCAGTGCGTACTCGGCTGCGGAAGCGCGCGAAATCATTGCCGCTGATGCCGACATTTCGGCGATTCTGCTCGATGTTGTGATGGAAACAGACGATGCTGGCTTGCAGTTGATCCAGCATATCCGTGAGCATATTGGTAATACCCAGGTTCGCATCATTCTGCGCACTGGCCAACCGGGGCAGGCACCCGAGCGCCAGGTGGTGGTCGATTATGACATCAATGACTACAAGGCGAAGAGTGAACTGACCGCGCAAAAATTGTTCACCGCCACCATTGCCGCACTGCGTTCCTACCAGCACATTGCTGCCATCGAGCGGGGCCGGCATGGTCTGGCCAAGATCGTCGACTCCTCAACCTCGCTCTTCGAAGAACGAACACGCGAGCGGTTCACACATGGTGTGATTGATCAACTGGAATCTTTGATTTGTGGCGCTGACGCGGCATTGCTTTGCGGGGTGGGGTATGTTGGCTCAACCATGTCGACGGACAGGCCGGTGATATTGGCGGCATCCGGACGGTATCGGGACAGTATCGGTCGACCGGTTGAGCAGAGCCTCGCGCAGCCATTGCGTGCCTTGGTGCTAGACGTTCTGAGCAAACGATGCAACCGATACGCCGAAACCACGTCAGTGATCCACTTCGGTGAGGTTGGAGGCTCACAATTCGTTATTCTCGTCGAGGGGCACCCGCCGCTCAGCACTGTTGATCGGCAACTCATAGAGATTTTCTGCGACAAAGTTACCATCGGCTTCGAGAACATCCACCTTTACGAGCAGCTCATCAATGCGCAGAAGGCGACGATTTATGCCCTCGGCAAAATGGCCGAATACAAGGATGAAGTGACCGGCAATCATGTCCGCAGGGTGGAAATTCTAAGCACTCTGATTGTTCGTGAGCTGTATCGGTGTGGTGCCTTCCCTGATATCATCAATAAATCTTACTGTGAACAGATCGGTATGGCCAGCATCCTCCATGATGTTGGCAAAATCGGCATTCCAGACAGCATTTTGCGCAAACCCGGCACGCTCGATAGCGACGAAATGGTCGTCATGCGTAGCCACACGGGCATCGGAGCCAAGGTCTTGCGCGAGGCGGCTGGTCTGGTTGCGGGAGACAGCTATCTGTTGCTTGGGTCGGAGATCGCCGCCTCGCACCACGAGCGGTTCGACGGCACCGGCTATCCCCTGGGTCTTGCCGGTGACGCCATCCCTTTGAGCGGGCGCATCGTCGCGCTGGCCGATGTGTTTGATGCCCTGTTGCACCATCGGCCCTATAAGGAAGCCTGGTCGTTGTCCGCAACCTTGGCGCATATCCGTCGTGAATCCGGCGGACACTTCGATCCGCGTGTCGTTCAAGCCTTCTTGAGCGTCATCGAGCAGGGGTTGGCCGAAGACTTGATTGCCGCAGCACACGGGTGAGGCCGAGTGCACTCGGTTCGCCAAGGGTCGGATGCAGGGGTGTGCGAGCGTAAGAACCGGTGCGCCGGCACGGGACGGCTGTGGCGCCATCCACCGACCGCAGCCGTTCCGAATCCATCGCAGGGGTGTCGATCGTGAAGCGTTTCTTTCTCTTCCTGGTGTTTCTCGTCGCCGTGCTGATTGGGGCCGTTCTCATCGTGCCCGGGTTCATCGACTGGACCGTCTATCGTGATCGGATCGCCGCTGAAATCGAGGCCGTCACGGGCCGGCAGGTGACGCTGGGCGGTGACATTCGTTTGCAGTTGGTGCCCAAGCCGACGCTTCAGTTGGGGGACGTGCGGATCGCCTCCACACCGGGCACGACGACGGAACCGTTGGTGACGCTGTCGGAGCTGGAAGTTCGGGTTTTCCTCACTCCCTTGCTGCAAGGGCGCGTGGAATTTGAGCGTATCCGAATGGTCGAGCCGCTGGTGACACTGGAGGTTTCGGTCGATGGCCAGGGCAATTGGGACGACCGCCGGGCTGCTGCGGCGCCGGAGGGGGGAGACGACGGACTCGATGCAACCCGCTTGGCCGATGCCGTTGTCTTACGGGAACTGCAGATCGTCGGTGGCACAGTGGTCTATCGCGATGCTCGCGCTGGGTCGGATCGCCGCCTCGACGACCTCCATATGACCGTGGCCGCCGATAGTCTGTTCGGCCCAGTCGAGGTGGTTGGCCATGCCATCCTCGACGACATCCCGATCCATGCCGAGGTTTCGGTTGGCCGCTACGAGCCCGGTAGCGATTTGCCGCTGCGCCTGTCGCTTGACTTTCTGGAGGCGGCGACCGACGCCGATTTCGTTGGCATGGTGGCGCTACCGGGTGTTGCCGCTGTCCCACGGGTGCAGGGCGAAATAGCGGTGCGCGGCACCGATCTATCGCGGCCGATTGCGTTGGTGGAGCGGCTGGGGGCGGCACCGGTGGCGCCCGACCTGTTGCCGGCTTTGGCTGTTCCCTTCAGCGCCCGAGCTGGTGTGACCCTGGACTCTGGCCGGATCGAAGCGCTCGATCTGGAAGTTCAGGTACGGGAAACCGTCGCCACGGGCGCCGCCACCGTATTGGTGGGCGATCGGACCAGCATGGATGTGGTCTTGTCGCTAAGCAGCATCGATTTGGATCGTTGGGTGGCCGCTCTCCCGGCACCGCCGGCGCCGCCGCCAACGGATGACATTGCGGACGCAGCGGCTGATCCGGCGGCGGTCCTGGCCTCACTCGTCGAGTCGTTACCGGCCGACCTGTCTATGCAGCTCGACCTGGGGTTCGATGCCTTGACCTTCAATGGTGGCATCGTGCGTCAAGGCCGGTTCGAAGCCGAACTTGCGAATGGTGCCATCACCATCGACCGGTTGGCGGCCCTTGCGCCGGGCGGGGCGGCGATTGCCGTGTCGGCCACAGTGGCGCCCGACGTCGGGGCCCCGTTCATCAGCGCGGCGCTGGACGTGAACGCCGACAATCTGCGCGGTGCGCTCGATTGGTTGGACGTGGATACGACCGCTATTCCCGCTGATCGGCTGAGAAAATTCTCGCTCCTTGCGCAGGTGCAGGGCCGGCCCGACGATTTCCAGATCGGCGGGATCGATCTGAGGCTCGATACCACGCGTATGGTCGGAGGGCTGGCCTTCGTCGACCGGGGCCGTCCCGGTGTGGGGGTTCGGCTTGAGATCGACCGGCTCAACCTGGATGCCTACCGACCCCCGGCCCAGGCCGACGGCCCACAATCCGACTCTGGGATGGGCGGCGAGGATGTCTGGGCTCGGTTCGGCGCGTACCTGAACAGGGTCGATGCCAATGTCGATGCACGCGTCGGGTCGATTACAGTGGCCGGCATTCCGGTCAGCGGGGTGGCGGTCGATGCGACGCTGAACCGGGGTGCTTTGACACTGCGATCGGCACGGATCGATGATCTGGCGGGAATTGGTACCACCCTGCAAGGCCGTGTGACCGACTTGACCGACTTGGCCGGTCTGGATGTCCAGATGATCGCGCAGACGGCCTCTTTGGCGTTGGTACAGCGCGCCTTCGGTTGGCAGCCGACCGCTCTGGTCGAGCGGCTGGGGGGGCTTTCGGTGAACGGGCGGTTGACCGGCGACCGTTCGGCTCTGGCGGTCGAAGTTGGGGTCGCCGTCGGTGGTGGTACGATTGACGCCGGTGGTCGTATCGACGCGCCCCTGACGTCCCCCGTCGTCGATCTCAAGGTGAGAGCCACCTATCCGGGTTTGGTGCCCCTGATTCAGATCCTCGAGCCGAGCTACCAGACACGCTTCGGTGATCCCGGGCCGGTGGACCTCTATGCCGAAGTGTTGGCGACGGCCGCTGGGGTCGGACTGTCTGGCATCCAGGGGACGGTCGGCGGTGTTTCGGTGCGCGGCGAGGCTGGGTTCGAGACCGGCGGGGCCAGACCGATGGTGACTGTGGCAGTGCAGACCGCTGGCAACCTGGCCATCGACAGGTTCCAACCGACGGCAGAGACGTATCGGCCGGCGTTCCGGACCGGGCCGCAGGACCAGGCTTGGTCGGACGAACCGATCGACATCGGATGGCTTCTCGCGGTGGACGGTGACGTGTCTTTGACCGCAGCCAGTCTCGAATATGCTGGCCATCGCTTAGAGGATTCCGCTCTCAGGGCACGCCTGCGCGAGGGTGTGTTGACCCTGGACCAGGCGGATGGCCGTTTTTTGGGCGGCCGGCTGGGCGTGTCTGGCCGTCTGGCGGCGCACGGGAATGGGGTGACCAGCACACTTGCGCTCACCGTCGTCGATGCCCGCATCCGCCAGGCGTTGTTTGCCGCAGGCGTTGGCAGTCGGGCGTTCAACATCTTGCAAGGGACGCTGGATCTCACCCTCGACCTATCGAGCACCGGTGCGAGCCAAGCCACCTTGGTTTCGGCCCTGGACGGAACGGGCCGGCTGGTTGTGGAGGATGGTATCGTTCGCGGTTTTGCAATGGCGCGGGTGTTGGATCGGTTGGAGCAGTTGAGTAGGCCCGATGCCATTGTCGCCCTGGTCCGGCAGGCGTTGCAAAGCGGGACAACGGAATTCAGACTGCTTGAGACTGATTTCACCATCGACGATGGGGTCGCCAGCATCGCCCGATTGACGCTCGATTCTCGCGCCGGCGTGGCCGAGGCGACCGGACAGGTGGATTTGCCAAACCAGCGACTCGATGCGCGCGCGCAGTTTCGGCTCAACCACGATGGTGCTCTTCCGCCTGTCGGCATGCGCATCCACGGTCCGCTGTCCAATCCGACCCGAACTCTTGATGCGGGTGAACTGCAAAGCTACCTGATCCAGAGGGCGGTCGACCAAGTGCGGCGTGTCGTACCGGATGTGCCGAGTGTTCTTCCGGGTGCTGCGAGTGACGTCTTGGAGGGATTGCTTGACGGATTCCGGTGATGTGAGGCATGGTCCCAGCCTTTTTCGGATGGTCGTATCGACAGCTTTTCCGGCGTTTTGACGCACGCCGACGGTGCATCCATGGCGGTACGGGGCCCTTTGGTGTGCCGGCCCTTTGGAGGGATTCGATTCTGCTGGTAAACCAAACGTATATATGGCATCGTTGAGGCTGCGAGCTACAAAATATAGATGGCCGGCCAGGCCATTCCTAATGAGATCGCGGCCTGAACACGGACGGCAGGCCGGTGCGGGTTACGGGAAGAATGGAGACGGCGGATGAGTTGGACCGAGGAACGGGTTGAAAAGCTCAAGGAGTTGTGGAGTCAGGGCATGAGTGCCAGCGAGATCGCCGAAGCCCTCGGCGATGTCAGCCGCAATGCCGTGATCGGCAAGGCGCACCGCTTGGGTTTGTCTGGTCGGCCATCACCCATTCGGAAGAAGCCGGTGCGTGGGGCGACGATTCTGTCGCTGAACGAACGCATGTGCAAATGGCCGATCGGCGACCCGAAGGATCCGGACTTCTACTTCTGTGCCAAACCGACCGTTCCTGGTCTGCCCTATTGTGCGGAACACGCGGCCATCGCGTATCAGCCGGCATCGAAAAAACGTTCTGACGACCGCAAGGTCGGGGCCGCCTGAAGCGGCTTGATCTTGGAAGGCGGATCATCCCGCTTGGCGTGATCGGAACCGGGGCAACGCGGCCTAGATTGGGCGCGAAGGAAGCATGCCCGGGGTTCACGGAGGCGACCTGAAGACGGCGGCGCGGCTTTGCCGGCCGCCGTTGCATCATCGAGACGCGTCCATCAGGCTTTCGCCCCTATCACCGCCTGCAAATTGGCATCGAGTTTTTCTAGGAATTGGCGCGTGGTCATCCAGTCCTGTCCGGGCCCGATTAAGATGGCCAGATCTTTGGTCATGTAACCGGATTCAACAGTATTGACGCAGACCTTTTCCAGCGTGCGGGCAAACTCCACCACCTCCGGTGTGCCGTCAAACCGGCCTCGATAGCCCAGGCCCTGGGTCCAGGCAAAGATGGATGCGATCGGGTTGGTCGAAGTTTCCCGGCCTTTCTGGTGCTCCCGGAAGTGCCGTGTCACCGTCCCGTGTGCCGCTTCGGCTTCGACCGTCTGGCCATCGGGTGTCAGCAGCACTGAGGTCATAAGGCCGAGCGATCCAAAGCCTTGGGCTACCACATCGGATTGAACGTCGCCGTCGTAATTCTTGCAGGCCCAGACATAGCCGCCTTCGGACTTGACCGCATAAGCCACCATGTCGTCGATCAGGCGATGTTCGTACCAGAGCCCGGCGGCCTTGAACGCCTCCTGGTAATGTTCGGTAAACACAGCTTCGAAGACATCCTTGAAGCGACCGTCATAGGCTTTGAGGATCGTGTTCTTCGTCGACATGTACACCGGATACCGGCGTTCCAGGCCATATTTGAAACAAGCGTGGGCAAAGCCGCGGATCGACTCGTCGAGATTATACATGCCCAAGGCGACGCCAGAGGACGGGAAGTCGAACACGTCGTAGGTCTGGGGTTCGCCGCCGCCATGCGGCACGAAAGTGAGCGTGAGCGTACCGGGCCCGGGGACCTTGAAATCGGTGGCGCGGTATTGGTCACCGAAGGCATGGCGGCCGATGATGATGGGTCTCAGCCAACCAGGAACGTAGCGTGGCACGTTGCGGCACACAATGGGTTCACGGAACACAGTGCCACCCAAGATGTTGCGGATGGTGCCGTTGGGTGAGCGCCACATCTTCTTGAGATTGAACTCTTCCACCCGGGCCTCATCCGGTGTGATGGTTGCGCATTTGACTCCGACCCCGTGGCGCCTGATCGCGTTGGCAGCGTCAACGGTAATCTGGTCGTCGGTCCGGTCGCGCGACTCGATCCCCAGGTCGAAGTACTGCAAATCCACGTCCAAATAGGGGAGGATCAGCTTCTCTTTGATGAACTGCCAGATCACCCGGGTCATCTCATCGCCGTCGAGTTCGACGACCGGGTTGGCGACCTTGATTTTTTCCATGGCTGCGCGGTCTCCGAAACCTGCGTCTAGGTGAGGGAAAGGAAGAATGCGAGGTGGTTCCAAACCACCCGGCCTCGCAGACCGACCAGGTCATGTCACATCAGCCGGTCGGACCGATGGGACCTGGCCGCCCGTCGGTGCGGGAGGCAAACGGTCGATCGAGTGTGCGCGGCGCGATGCGGCCTATCAACCAAACAACGCGTCGATATCGCCTTGGCCCATGGGTTCGGATGGTTCCGCGGAGGCTGGCTTGCTCTTGTCGTCGTCGGTGTCATCGCCTTGGATCGGCGGAGGAACTGGGATCGCGCGGGCCTGTCGGCTGGCTTGGGTGCCGTTCGCGGGCATCATGCCCTCGTTTAACAAACGGTCGATGTCGCTCTGATCGACGGCGTCAAGTGCCGGGCCATGCAGCAAATGGGCATCGGGCCGGGTATCCGTCTGTTCCGGTGGCATGTCGGTGCGGGTCACCCCGTCAACGCCCCAAATGCTCATCATGGCCATCACGCGCTGCTCGATATAGCGCAGGGCGTTGACCACCTTGGTGGTCCGTTGGCCGGTCAAGTCCTGGAACGAGCAAGCGGTAAAGATGTTCATTATCTCCGCTTCGATGTCGGCGACAATTTGCTCCGGTGCGTTGGAGTCGCGCAGACGACCGTTGAGATCGAGGATACGCTCGGCAGCATTCAGGATTTCGAACGAGGCGCGTTCCGTCGACAAGACGATCGCGTCCAACTCGTTGGTTGCGGAGGTGATCCGATCGGTGCCGCCGTCCTTCGGGCGCAGCGATACGATTTCCCTCCGTGCATGGGCAATCGACGCGCTCATGTCTTGTAGCTCGTGGCGTAGGACGTCGAGGTGCTTTTGCGCATCGGCGACCTGATTCTGTTTTGCCCAAGCTTCACGCAGTTCACTGAATAAGCGGTAGACTTCGTCCGTGGCCATGATCCGGGCCCGCCGTTCATGCTCCCTGAGAAACGCCCGTCCCTTGGGTGTGCGCGCAATTGAACTGCGAAACTCTTTGTAGTCCGCCTCGGAAAAATGCCGCACTTCGGTCATCCGGGCCTCCTAAAGAAGATCAGGACTGTTGGGGATGAGGCGGAACGTCAGATTGCGCGGCCTTTATCGGTCGCGAACAGGTGTGTCGCAACCCTTTTCTCCCCCGGCCACCGGTGTGCCGGCGAGCCAATCGATACTGGCGTCGGCAACCCGGCCCGTGGTAGCGTGTATGACCGTTCGTTGGGCAGGCGAGCCCACGTGTCGGAGGGGCGTGCGTGTGGACGGTGATCGCTGTCACGGGTCACGGTCCTTAGGTACCGTGTGACGACCACTCGAGCAGGTTGTCTTCCGTCTCGGCCGGACTGGTTGTGACGGCGTCGGCAGCCCGGTTGGAGCGACATGTTTGGCATGAGTTGGGTCACCGCCCTGGCAACCTTCGGCATGGTCGCGGGCATCACGCTGTGCATCGTCGTGTTGGCGGCGATCGCGTCGTTGCGCAAATCGCTTGGGGAAGGGGCGCTGCGGCAGGCCCAACAGATCAAGCGCTTGGTTGAGACCGTGGCGGTTCTGCATCAGCAGCAGCAGAACGCTAATGCCCGCATACAGATCCTTACGGAATCGAACCGTCGGTTGGCCGAGGAAGTATCGGCATTGCAGGAACGCGTCGGCGATGCTGAGGGAATGATCGTGCCGGGTGGGTCCGCCCGACTGCTGCACTGATGATCGACGTCGTTTGGTGCGCCCTTTCGTTGGCCGAGGTGCGTCGGCAAGCATTGCTTGACTCCGTTCGGATCAGTGCCGATTCTCGGGTGTGCTGTGAACGATATCTGGTAGCGGAGTGATGCAGCAAGCTGTTCTCGATGGGGGGACGGGCGTGGCCGTGACCCTGCCCGACGGATCTGTGCGCAGGTTCGACCGGCCTGTGACCGGTTTGGCGATCGCCGAGGCCATCGGCCATCGGTTGGCCAAGGCGGCGATCGCCGCAAAAATCGATGGCGTCGTGTGTGATCTCGGTGCCACCGTGGCCACCGATGCACATTTCGAGATCATTACTCGCGACAGTGACGAGGCCTTGGAGTTAATTCGCCACGACTGCGCCCATGTTCTTGCGCAGGCGGTGCAGGAGCTTTTTCCAGGCACCCAGGTGACCATTGGGCCGGCGATCGAGAACGGTTTTTATTACGATTTTGCCCGTGATGAACCGTTTACGCCGGATGATTTCGGGCGCATCGAAACGCGCATGCGTGAGATTGTGGCGGCGGCGCACCCCTTCATTCGTTCGGTCTGGGACCGGGCTGAGGCGGAACGGTTTTTTCTCCATTTGGGCGAGCGCTTCAAGGCCGAGCTGATCCGGGACCTTCCGCAGAACGAAGCCATAACCCTCTACAGTCAGGGCGAATGGGTCGACCTATGCCGGGGGCCGCACATGCCGACAACGGCACACGTGGGCACCGCGTTCAAGCTAACCAAGGTGGCCGGCGCCTATTGGCGCGGCGACCACCGCAATCCGATGTTGCAGCGCATCTATGGCACGGCGTGGCGTACGCAGGCGGAACTGGACGCCCATCTGACAATGCTGGCGGAAGCCGAGCGGCGCGATCATCGTCGGATCGGCCGTGAAATGGGGCTGTTTCATCAGCAAGAGGAGGCGGCGGGCAGCATCTTTTGGCACCAGCGCGGATGGCTCCTGTACCGGATCATCGAGACCTATATGCGCACGCGACTGCATGCCCACGATTATCTCGAGGTCAAGACCCCACAGCTTGTGGACCGTAGCCTCTGGCAGGCGTCCGGCCACTGGGAGAAGTTTCGCGATAATATGTTCACGGTTCAGGATGAGGATGACAAGGTTCTGGCCATCAAACCGATGAACTGTCCTTGTCATGTGCAGATATTCAACCAGGGTCTGAAGAGCTATCGGGATCTGCCACTGCGTATGGCCGAGTTCGGCGCCTGTCATCGCGACGAGCCATCGGGCAGCCTGCATGGCATCATGCGCGTGCGTGCCTTCAGCCAGGACGATGCCCACATCTTTTGCCGCGAGGATCAAATTACGGCGGAATCCGTGGCATTCTGCCGGCTCTTGGAGACGGTTTATCGTGATTTCGGCTTCGAGCACATCACGGTGAAGTTCTCCGACCGTCCGCCGGTGCGGGCCGGGTGTGACGTGACCTGGGATCGGGCCGAGGCGGCGCTCAAACAGGCCGTTGAAGCGGCTGGAATGACCTATACGCTGAACCCAGGCGAAGGCGCGTTCTACGGACCGAAACTGGAATTCGTGCTCCGTGACGCGATTGGTCGCGACTGGCAGTGCGGCACATTGCAGGTGGACTATGTTCTGCCGGAACGCTTGGGGGCCAGCTACATCGGCGAAGACAGCCAACGGCACACCCCTGTGATGCTGCACCGGGCGATTCTCGGCTCGTTCGAGCGGTTCATCGGAATTCTGATCGAGAATTTCGCTGGCCGGTTGCCGCTATGGCTGGCTCCCGTTCAAGCCGTCGTGGCTACCATCACCAACGATGCTGATGCCTATGCGCAGGAGGTGGCGCGAACGCTCAAGGCGGCGGGGGTTCGTGTGGAAACCGATTTGCGCAACGAGAAGATCACCTACAAGGTGCGTGAACATAGCGTGCAGAAGGCGCCGGTGATCTTGGTTGTCGGCAAGCGCGAAGCCAACAACCGCAGTGTCGCATTGCGCCGCCTGGGCGGCGATGCGCAGGAAATTCTTGCACTCGATGAGGCGGTTACTAAACTGAGACAAGAGGGAATGTCTCCGGCCGGTGAACAGCCGAGCATGGTGGTATTCTAGCGTGAGGGGAGTGTGGACACTGGTCCGCACAGAAGCGATCATTTCCGAAGGCCGTGATCTTTTCACGATCTTTTGGATGGGACGTTTTTCAACCAGGGAGGAGTATCCATAGCCAGGTTACCGAGTGAGGCGGCACCATCCCGCGACGGACCGCGGGTCAATCGGGAAATTCGGGTGCCGGTTGTGCGGCTCATCGCTTCCAACGGCGACATGTTGGGGGTTGTGCCGATCAGAGAGGCTCTTGTGGCCGCCGAGGAGGCAGGGTTGGACCTGGTCGAGGTGTCACCCAACGCCGAACCACCAGTGTGCAAGATCCTCGACTATGGAAAATACAAATATGAAGCCCAGAAAAAAGCCAACGAGGCACGAAAGAAGCAGAAGATTATCGAAGTCAAAGAAATCAAACTGCGTCCAAATATCGATGATAATGACTACAATGTGAAGATGCGAAATGCGCGCCGCTTTTTGGATGAGGGTGACAAGGTGAAGGTCACCATGCGTTTTCGCGGCCGGGAGATGGCACACCAGGAACTTGGCATGAACTTGCTGGTGCGCATCAAGGATGAGCTGGATGGCCTTGCAAAGGTGGAGCAGATGCCGAAGCTCGAAGGCCGACAGATGATTATGGTTTTGGCGCCCCGTTGAGCCGGCTGGCTTCGTCCGGATTGGCTTGAGGATCGCTGGGTCGGTTCGGGCTGGGCGCAGCAAATGCTGCGCGGCCAGTCCGCTTCGGCTAGCGCCGTCTGGCCATTCGCCTCCATCCGTTACCTGGTCCGGCCGGTGGGTAGCCAGGTCGGAGAACGAAACCGGATGCAAGCCACGCCGGATCAGGGTAACCTTGTCGTGCGTGGGTGCACGGCTTGTAGGGCATGGCGACAGGTGGAGACGGAGTGCATGACCGCCGACCAGCAACTGACGGTCTCGGAGAATGGGGACGCGGCACGGACAAAATGCGTGCTCATTGTTGAGGACAATGAAC
The DNA here is from genome assembly GCA_028281465.1 of Azospirillaceae bacterium. Lineage (GTDB taxonomy): Bacteria > Pseudomonadota > Alphaproteobacteria > Azospirillales > Azospirillaceae > JANQJV01. Next base: position 16,688 of record JANQJV010000137.1, read on the forward strand.
TCAACATGAAACTGTTCCACGACCTTCTCGAGGCCCATGGCTATGCCACGCTGCAGACCAAGGATGGTGTGGAGGCACTTCGGCTGGCTAGAGATCACCGGCCTGATCTGATTTTGATGGATATTCAGTTACCTGAGGTTTCCGGCCTCGAAGTGACAAAGTGGATTAAAGAAGACGATGACCTCAAGAGCATTCCGATCATTGCGATAACCGCTTTCGCCATGAAAGGAGATGAGGAGAAAATAAGAGAAAGTGGATGCGAAGACTACTTGGCCAAACCCATTTCTGTGGGGAAATTTCTGCAGGCCGTACAACGATACTTGAGTTAAGCCCTCGATTTCAGGCCGGAAAGTGATCTGAATGTCAGCACGCGTCCTTGTCGTCGACGACGTCATGCCGAACGTCAAGCTGCTCGCGGCAAAACTGACGCGGGAATACTTTGATGTTCTGACCGCTTACGACGGCATGGAGGCCCTCGAGATCATCCGCAAGGAATCCCCCGACATTATTCTTCTCGACGTCATGATGCCGGGGATGGACGGATTTGAGGTGTGCCAGCGGATTCGGTCCAATCCCGATACCATGCATATCCCCGTGGTCATGGTGACGGCCCTCTCCGACGTCAGTGATCGGGTGCGTGGCCTGGAAGCGGGGGCGGACGATTTCTTGACCAAACCGGTGAATGATACCGCTCTGTTTGCCCGGGTTCGGTCCCTCGTTCGCTTGAAAATGATGATGGACGAGTGGCGTTTGCGCGAGAGCACATCCGGGCAACTAGGGGTCTTGCCGGATGTCTCGTTCAGTGAAGCCGATTCCACCGCCGGTGCCCGCGTTCTCATGGTTGAGGATAGCCCGATTGATCGCGAAAAAATGACTGAGGTGGTCACACGTGAGCATGGCTTCCCCGATGCCACAGCGGTGGGGGCCGAGGCCTTGGAGCTGGCGTGTACGAAAGAGTTCGATCTCGTCGTTGTGAGTTTGACACTGCTCAATGAGGATGGTTTGCGCCTCTGTTCCCAGTTTCGCTCTCACGAGCGGACTCGCCAGGTACCGATCGTTTTGGTCGTTGATGAAGGCGATATGAACCGTGTTGCCAAAGGCCTCGAACTCGGTGCAAACGATTATATCATTAAACCGATTGATCGTAATGAACTTCGCGCACGTATTCGAACGCAGATACGGCGCAAGCGATATCAGGATCGGTTGCGAGCCAATTATGAGCAGAGCCTTAATTTGGCCTTGACTGATCCGTTGACTGGCACCTTCAACCGCCGCTACGTGAGCGCTCATCTACCGCGCCACCTGAGTAAGGCGCGCGAGAATGGCAAACCACTGGCTTGCCTGATGTTTGATATCGATCATTTCAAGCGGGTGAACGATACGTTTGGCCATGATGTCGGCGACCAGGTCCTTTACGAAGTCTCGCGGCGGGCTAGCAGAAACCTGCGATCGTTTGACCTTGTGGCACGGTTTGGCGGCGAAGAGTTCTTAGTGATTATGCCGGACTGCGATACGGACCAGGCTGTGGTGGTGGCGGAACGGCTGCGGCAGCGTATCGGCGAAGAACCCATCACGGTGAGCAATCTCGACCATCCGATTACGGTCACGGTGAGTGTCGGTGTGGCGATCAGCAGTGCCGCGGACGGGGCTGAGGGGCTGATTCGCCGATCTGACGAAGCCATGTATCAGGCCAAGCGCACGGGCCGAAACCGTGTCTGTGTGGATGGACGCGACGCCTGACTTCGCGGTATATGAGTGGAGACCGGTTGGGGATGTACGTTTGGGGGCGGTGCAACCCGGCCGGAGGTGACGAAACCGGTGTGCGGTGCATTGATGATGGCGTTGGGGGTTTCAATGCCGGTGGTGCTGCCGGAAACGGCAGAGGTGGCGCGGGGGGCGCTGCCTTTCGGGCTGGGGCGATTACGGTTGGCCCCGGATGGCACGTTCACCATTTCCGCGCCGCCCGCGCCGTCGATCATTCGCTTCGTTGCCGATGAAATCCCGGTAACGGTCGACATTCTGCCGTACGATGGTGAGGTGCAGTGCCACCTGCACTGTCCGATCGGACATGTACCGTTCTCTGCTCAGTCAGCGTCCCGGCGATCCGCGGTTCTCGTTGTCCTGGCGGCGGCCCGGTCGCTTCGACGGTGCCGTTTGGGTGTGGAAAATGGGCAGGCCATTGTTCTGAGGGCGAGCTGGTCGATGAAAGGGCCGTTGCCGCACGCGTCTCTGTTTCTGGAGATCATCCACGTTCTCAAAGAAGTGAGGCCGTTTCTGCGCATCTTGGCGCCGCATCTGTGACGCGGTCCGTTTCGCCGTTGGTCGGTCGGGTCGTTCTGCTGGTTGTCTGTGCCGGTGGCCGTGTCCCTTTCGGAGGCCAGTGATGACGATCAATGCCGTGTGTGTCTATTGCGGTGCGGCTTCACCCGTCGAACCACTGCATGGTGAGGCGGCTGAACAGTTCGGCACGTTGCTCGGCGAAGCCGGCCTCGCGCTCGTCTATGGTGGTGGTCAGGCTGGATTGATGGGGGCGGTGGCGGATGCGGCCCTGTCCGCTGGCAGCCACGTGACCGGCATCATTCCTCGCCATCTTCAAGTGCGGGAGCGGATTCATCTGGGTGTTCAGTCTATGGTCGTGGTGGACGACATGCACGCGCGCAAGCGGGAGATGATCCAGCGTTCTGACGCCTTTGTTGTACTGCCGGGTGGTTTGGGTACGCTCGATGAGTCCTTCGAAGTGTTGACCTGGAAACGTCTGGGTCTGCATGCCAAACCAGTGATCATTGTGAATGTGGCGGGATATTGGACACCGCTTTTGACGCTGCTCGACCACATGATCGATGCGGGGTTTGCGCACCCCTTTGATCGGTCAAACCATGTCGTTGTGAGGGATGTGGCTGAGGCAATTGCTCGTCTGACCGGCGACCATCCAGAGCCGTTTCCGAATGCTCTCTCGGTCCTTGACAGCCGTAGCTAAACCGAATTCAGCCATAGTTGCGGTCGGTCGCCGGTGAGTTTGCTGTTACCAGCGGCGCGACCGCGGTCCTCCGACGCCGAGAATCGAGTTCTGTTCACTTTTTGATTACCAACCAGCTTCCCGTGTACGGGGATCGATTCCACCGAATTTGGGATTTGGTCTGCCACCTCCACTTTGGAAGCGATCGAGTGGGCAGGGTCAGCCACCCCACAAAGAAGGGCGGCCGAGAGGATTTTCCACTCACCTTGGTTCTCGGAACCCGCTCTGGCTTGTTATGTTTTAGCAGATCGCCGTTGCAGATTGAGTCAATCTGCTCGGGATTTGCTCCAACGCCGTCAATCGATCAGGTGGCGCCAAGTCCTGCTCAGCCGGCTGGGCATCAAAGGATGGCTGACTGAATAAAGGGGGAGCGGGTCGGACAGCCGCTGTCCTCGGTCGCGCGCCAGGGGCTCCACGCCGATCTCCAACTGCGCCGTGTCCGTGAGAAAGCCGAGGCGGCCGATCGGGATCGTCAGGCGCAAACCGGCCGTCACCGCCGGGTCGCGCAGCCCGCGCGCGGCGCGTCCGAACTGGCCACGGTCGCTCACCGTTACCGTGCCAGCCAGACGCACGCCGCCGTCGGCATGGTGTGACAATCCGGCAGATATCCCGAGGTCGCCGCCGAGGAACCGTCCGACGGCAAGCCGTCCGTTCAGGCGTCGGGCTGGCCAGTCCCGATACGCGGTCAAGAAACCAGTGGTCCGCCCGGTACCGGAATAGATCGCCAGCGATGGTCCAGGCACCCGCTTGACCACGCGGGCAATCTGTAATGCGCCGGCCCAGGAGGCCCAGGGCGGTCGAACCAGCAGACTGGTGTCCAGTCCAGCAAACATCTCCTCTAAATAGCCAACCATAACTTTCGTGTGCACACCCACCGCTGGCGAATGGAGCCATGCGACATAAGCGCGATGCAGCCGTGGGATGGCTGACGATTGGACGGCGTAGGCGGCTTCGTCGCTACGCACGGCGTCGAATGGTGCCGGAAAACCGCCGTCCTGCCCCAACAGCGTGCTGCCGAGTTCAGAGCGGATGGTCCCGCCGATCAGGAAGCCCAATCCGAGCGTTGCTTGCACAGTCTGGTCGAATGTGGCGCGAAAAATCGGTTGGCCCAGGCGATCGCCAAGGCTTTGCCGAAAGGTCAGGATCGGCTGGCTCGAGAACGGGCTGCGGTCACGGAAGCCCCCATTGGGGAGGTCGGGAAAACCGGCCACCGACTGGATTTCGGCGTTGTGCCAGAGTTCCTCGATGCTGCCGCGCCCGGTTGCCGCGGCAACCAAGTCGGTTCGCAGCACGGCGACGCGCAGGCCTTTCAAACCACGAGTGGACACCAATAGCACCAGTTCTTCAACGTCCGGCGGGGCCAGGTGTGCAAGACTGCGCAGGAGGTGGCCCATGATGCGGGTCGTCTGGGCAGAGGAGCCGAGGGTGTCGCCGCGCAGGTCAACGCGAAGCGTGGCCGTGTGTTTGTGCACGTGGTAGCCGTGTACGGTGACTCCGGGGATGGTCAGGAGCAGGCCCAGGCTGTGCGGCCTCGCTGGCCGGAAGCGGCCGAGCCGAACCGGCACGGGGCCGACCGCGCGTAAACCATCGAGCTGTCCCGGCGTGGCAATGAGCGCGACACGGCCCGACCAGAGCCGCCCAGCCTCATAACCGAGGCCAAGGTCGAGCCACGACCATGGCCGGTATGACAATCCCAGATCGATTGGTAACGAATGCACCGGACGAGCCCCCACTTGGGCATCACCCTGGTTGCGGTCGCTGCCATAGGCCAGCGCTGCAGTCAAACCGGAGAGTGGTGTTCGGTAGGCCAGGCCTGCAAATAATCCTACGTCGGCTCCAGTGAACCAGGCATTCCATGGATCCTGATCCTGCACCTGCGGACGGTGGTCCACGAAATGGGTCGAGACGAGGCCCAAGGGATTGGCCATTTGGGCCGCTTCGCCGAGCCGGCCCCAGCCAAGGCCGGTGGCCAAATCGAATGGTCCAAAACGTTTGCTGGCAACCACATATTCGGCCCCGAAGCGCCCACCATCCAGGTCACGCAAACCAATGGCGACAGCCGGCCATCGTCGTGTCTCCGGCAGTAGGCGCAGGCGCAAATCAAGCGTGACCTCGGCGGGGCGCCGGGTTGCATCGCCGGTCGGGCGGCGGGTCTCGCGCGTGACCGTGGCGGCAACCATCGGGGCCATCTGCACTGTGAAGAAGTCACGGGCATAGCCGTCGGCAATCACGGATCCGGCGGCAATCCGGGATGTATCGAAGAACCGTGCCGACGGTACGCCAAGAATGCCCAAATCGCCAAAATGCCCCAGCGGCATTGGCGGGCCGGGTCGGGATTTCGTGGTCGCTCGTGCGGCGGTTGCTGGCTCTCCGAAGAGTCCTGTCCCGCTACAGAGGATGAACAAGGCGACGCGAACCAAACGGGTACCGAGGCGAGGCATGACGATGCGAGGCGATCTGTCCAATCGGGCCATTCGCGCTGAGTGCTATCGTATGCGGTGCCTCGGTGCAAGCGATCGCCAAGACGTCGCATGGCCTTGCATCGTGCCTGAATTCGGTTGGAATCCGACGATTTCAAAACCGAACGGTGCGATTATCGATCAGTTAACCTTGTTGTCCAGGAACGGGGTTGTCCAGGAACGGGGTTGTCCAGGAACGGGGTTGTCCAGGAACGGGTTGGGCGATCAATGGGAACACCGACCGCTCCGCCAGTCGGGGGGTGCCAACGATTGCTTGCCTGTTCCAAGCCGTCGGCCGATGGCAGGGTCACGGATGGGCCAGCTCGATGGTATTGTGGCACGGCAGTCTGGTGTCGGTGAGATCGGCCCCGTCAAAGTCCGCGCTGTCGGTTACGGCTTGGGTCATATCCGCGCCCATTAGGCACGTACCGCAGAGAAAGGCGCCGCGCAAGTCGGCCCCGGTGAGGTTGGCGGCCCAGCTCCGCCCGGTGGACTGGCCGCTTGGGTCCCGGATGTTGATCGGGCCAAGATTGCTATTCGACAGGTCTGCTTTCTGCAGATTGGCGTAGCTGAGGTTAGCACCAGACAGATCAGCTTCTGCCAAGTTGGCACCGGACAAATCGGCCCCGGAGAGATCGGCCATGGCCAGTTGGGCGTGGGGCAGGGACGCTTCGGCCAGGTTCACGCCCCGCAAGCTGGCACCGCTGAGATTAACGTCACGCAAGTCGACACGGCACAAGTCGGCGCCGTCCAGATCGGCTCGCTCGCCGCGGCTGCCGTAGCTGTCAATCCAGCGTTCATGATCATAGATGACTCGTTGCAGTTCGAGGCCGACCGAATCGAGGCACCGACTGAATCGGGCGCCGCTGAGATCAGACTGTGACAGATCGCAGCCGGTCAGTTTGGCTCCGACCAGATCTGCATTGTGTAGACGGGCGCCGCAGAGATTGGCACCAGCCAGGTTCGCGCCATTGAGACGGCAATTGGTTAGATTGGAGTTGACCAAGACCGCCCCTGACAAATCCGCATTCTGCATCCAGCAACTAATCAGCACCGCCTCGTTCAAATCGGCATGACGCAGACGGGCGCCGGTCAGATCGACAGCATTCGGGGTTTCCGTGTGCGCCTCTGTTGGTCGCGTCGGGGATCCTCCAATCATGCTGGGCCCCGCAGTCGCCCGTTTCCGGGTAATCAGGGAGCCTTCCCGCAAGTCAGCGCCGTGGAAATTGGCCTCCGTGCAGTCGGAATGCCGCATTTTGGCGCCACGAAGATTGGCTTTGGAGAGGTTGGTCTGGCGCATGTCGGCGTTGCGGAGATCGACACAAAACAGGTCAGCACCGGCCAAATTGGCTGCTGTCAACTTGCAACGGCGCATATGGGCGCCGACAAAGCGGGCCGAGCGGAGATCGCGATCGCCAAAATCCACACCCTCGAGATTGGCCAAACTGAAGTTAGCCCGCACGCCTCCGGGACGCCCGAGAATCCACGACCGGTGATGTTCAAAAAGGTCGTCAATCTGGTCGGGGCTCAGATACCGAAATTGGCTCATCCTCGGTGTGTCCCATGACCAGTCGAGGCAAAGGGGCGTCCCCGCCCCATATGCCAGAGGATACGGTATAGTCGTTACAGGTTTCTAAACGTCATGCCTTTAACGAAAATGCTCAATGGACTATTTATCGCAGGGTAGATCGCCCTATGATCAATTTTACATAGAAGATTACCAGGTCATGGGAGCCTAGACACAGCTCATTAGATTCTCCACATCGCCCATGGTCAGACAATTCTTGACTGGTATTGCCGTCGCCTTGGTCATGAGAGTGCTCCAGGAGGCTTTGGGCGTGCGGGATCATGGCTGCCGTTATTCTGCCATAATTGGGTTGCGACTCAGGCGTCGACTGCTGCGACGCGAATCGGGAGGAGCGGCCCGACCGGGTTTTTAGATTTCTTCAGAGTCGCTGCCGTGCCCTCGATCGTGTTCTGATCTCCCAAGGAATTGGCCGGTTGGGCCGGATGCTATCTGAAATCCGGGACTGATCTTCAGGTCATGCGTGCGAATCGGGACCGTCACGCTGGCCAAAAAAGGCAAAAAGGTGTCAGAATCGCGGCGAATCGAGAGCCTTTTGTCGCCTCAATCATGCGCTTTTTCCGGCGAAAACCGGCAATCCGATGACATGCCTGAAACAATTTGCAATAGATGCTTGACATTGGCCGGTCGAACAATCCTAAGAGGGTCTTAACACGCGGCCAAGCGACGCGTCGACTCCGTGGCGAACGACTCCCGGGAGGGGCCATGACGGACGGAATGACTAGACACGACTCGGAAGCGGCAATGCCGCGGCGCAGGCTGTTACAGCTTGGTCTGGCGGCTGTCGCCACGACTGGTGGGGGGATGACGCTGGCACCGGGCGCGGCCGATGCGGCTCTCTACTCGTTGCCCCGGCATGTGAAACTGCACAATCTGCATACTGGCGAGAAAATCGACGCCGAGTATTGGGTGCGCGGACAGTATGTGCCGGATGCCTTGCACGCAATCGACTGGGTGTTGCGCGATCACTATACGGATGAAGTGCGCACCATCCATCCACGTTTGATCGACTTTATTTTTCATTTGCACACCAAGGTCGGTGCCACACGACCGTTCAGTATCGTATCCGCGTATCGATCACCGACGACGAACGCGAGGTTGCGCCGGAACAGTTCTGGCGTCGCACGTAACAGCTTCCACATGTACGGCAAGGCCGTTGATCTGCGCTTGGATGGCGCCAATTTAACACATTTGTGCCGAACTGCACGCAATATGCGTGCCGGTGGTGTTGGCTTCTATCCACGGAGCAATTTCATCCATTGTGATGTCGGTCCGGTCCGACAGTGGTGACCATGGTTTGGCTGACTTGACGGGAGCTCGGTAGAATAGGCGGTTTGCGCTCGCCGAACCGGCTCATGCCGGTTATGCTGATCGGGCCATCCGGTCCAGGATTGGGTGACGTTCGGCACCAACGGCCTCCCGGCCCGGCGCGTCTGGGATGTGGGAGGCTGGCATCCCTAGCCAGCTCCGTCATGTCCATCGGCGTGTCTACACATCCCGTCCCGGCGGTCTCGATCGTCACGCCGACTTTCGCGCGCCACGTCAACCTGCCGCGTGTTCATGAATTGATCACATCGCAGACATGTGCCGACTGGGAATGGCTGGTGTTCGACGACAGTCCGGATCGCTCATCGTTCCTGGATCAGATCAGCAGTCGACAAGTCAAGTACTTGCATGCCTATGATCGCTTCACGATTGGCGAAAAACGTAACATACTGAATAGCTTTGCTCGGGCCAAGATCGTCGCCCACATGGACGACGACGATTTTTATGCACCCGGCTACCTCGAAGCCATGATGCACCGGTTGAACGATGGTCTCGACATCGTCAAGCTTTCGGCCTGGCTGGTCTATTCGAGCGTGTATGGCGACTACGGCTACTGGGACACAACGGAAACCACCGGACTGCATTTCCGGTGGGCCGGGGATGCGGCGGTGCCGGTCCGTTTCGATCCCCGTCGACAACGCGAAGCCGCTGCCAATCAATACGGGTATGGATTTTCACTCGTGTATCGAAAAGCGGTTTGGGACCGCATCCGCTTTGAGCCGGTTAGCCGCAACGAGGATGCGGCCTTCGCGGCAGCGGCAGCCAACCGGTTCCGCTACGGTGCCTTCCCCGATTTGTCTGCCTTGTGCGCGCAGGTGGTGCACAGCAGCAATGTCAATCCCAGCTTTCCACAATATCGTGTACCACGCTTCTTAGCGACGCGTCTTCTTGGGCCGCCATTTCGGCGATTCATTGGTGAAGATGGTGCAGATCAGGGCGATTCGGCGGGTGAGGGCGGGATCGCGGCTGTCGATACCAAGCCCGAGCTATCGTAGCCGGCGGCCACCCCTGCGGGACCGTCGAATGGGCTTGGCGGCTGTGAGGTTTTTGTTGACCAGCTCGCCCAATTCTCCATCTATCGCCCCCGTGATGGCGCCCCCGTGATGGCGCCCCCGTGATGGCGCCCCCGTGATGGCGAGTGTGCGCCCTGTGTCGGGTATCGATTCGGCAGACTCTACAAAAACCCAACACCAGCCCGGCGCATCCTCCAACCGATCGTCACGTTGGGTCTTTGTATGGGAGCGTTTTCCGCTTACGGTGACTGCCGAAAAACGCTCTAGTCCCACACCGGCCTTTCGACCGACCCACCATGACCGAAACGGTGGCTTTTCGACGGCGTGCCCTCCTTTATAGCACGGTTGTCGGCAT
>JANQJV010000142.1 GCA_028281465.1 Azospirillaceae bacterium
TTCATGCCGACAACCGTGCTATAAAGGAGGGCACGCCGTCGAAAAGCCACCGTTTCGGTCATGGTGGGTCGGTCGAAAGGCCGGTGTGGGACTAGAGCCAGAAGGACATGTGCACGCTCTTCGGAGCCGCCGGCATCTCGGCTCTCCACCGGGACCTCGAGACCCTGAAGGCCTCGACCGAAAAACGGTCGCATGCGGCAGCGACCGAAACCGCCACCGACGAGAAAGGGCCAACTCAGGCGACAATCCACTCGTCACGGTGGACCGGCAAGACCGTCATCACCCAACCGAAGCCCTACGCACGGGCGTTGTTATCCCACCACTGTCGGCCTAAGGGCCGCTTCAACAGGTCTCGAACATCCAACCGACCGATCTGCAAGCGTCCACCGCGGTCGCACCGCTCTACTTGGGTGAAGACGCTGCCGGATAAGAGTAGTGCAAGTGAGCTATCCATTGGAATCGCCCGATCAATCAGATAATGTAACTGACTCAAACGGCGTCGCGGTCCTATCGCTTTTCCCCTTGTCACTTTCTCGTATAACTTGTCAAGCATCGCGACCCAATCTGCCGGGTAGAGCATCACATCAAACGCGTTGCCAAAGAACGATTGGATGATATGTCTGGTAAGAATGACATCCCCGAGTCTGCGCATCAGAGCCTTATTGTGAAAAATGTGATACGCTCGATTTTCTCCAAAGCCATCTGCAAAGTAACCACGCGCATTCAGCTTTAGAATTCGGCAGAATTCCTTAGAAACGTCTTGATACTTCACAAAATGGTGAAGAGAGGCAAACCCAATGACGGCATCGATACTATGGTCATCAACGGGAATCGATTCCAGACTGCAGGCTCGCGCTTCGATCAGATGGGTTAGGCCCAAATGCTGCGCGGCATCCTGGAGTCTAGCAACGGCAACACGGGACAGATCAACCGAAACAACGGAGAAACCGAGGCTGGCGAGGTATACCGAGAGCGTGCCAAACCCACACCCAGCATCCAGAATCCGAACCGTCTGCTTGCCATCCCCAAACCTGGCGCGTAGATCGCTGATCATCTTCCGAAAAGCAAGGCCGCGAACCAGACCCTTGGTATTTCCTCCCCATCCAAATGGGCTCAACTCCGCCTCAGTGAACCAATCTTGGAAAGAAGTCAGACTCTCGGCGGCTGTAAACGCATGTCCGGCCGTGTACAACGCATCGTAAGACTCCCGTTCATGAGCGACAGCGGCACTCGTCATTCGTTCCTCTAAAGTTCTACAAGATATTGCATCAGAGCATAGCACCCGACAGCAACGGCGACAATCGCTTTTCGATCTGGAAAAGTACAATCATTTCAATGGATTACATGCGAGGTCCATAAGAGGGGCAAAATGAGTTGCAATGGCCCAAGATGACGATGTGCTGAACCTACACCCCATTGATTTGGCTCGAAGAATTCTGGCATCCCTTCGGCACCATCATGATCTGCCCCCCATTTTGCCCCTCTTACCGAGGTCATGGAGAGACGCAAGTATTTGATATCCAAGTAATATCTGACATTAAGGATGGATCTACTGGGTACAGTGACCTCTTGTCATGTTTGCGCCGACCTGCAGCCCCTGGCGTCCAGCCGACCGCAACGGCTTCCTGGTGCCGGTCAAAGCCCTGGCCAAGCTGATGCGCGGCAAGATGACGGCAAACCTACCAAAGACGCCGCCGCCGGAGGTCTGGGACAAGCCCCGGGAGGTCCATTGCGTGCCTTGCGTCGACGGGGAGCCGGGCATCCTCGACACCCTCGCCCGGACCGTGTGCTGCACCGCGTCACCAACAGCCGCATCACGCCCCTGCACGGCGACACCATGACCTTCCACGACAAAAAACGGGCCACGACAAAAAACGGGTCACGACAAAAAGCGCTATACCGGAGGCGAAAACGGGGGCCCTGCACCATCGCGGGCCAGGCATTCCCGCGCCGGTTCTGTCAACCCATCCCGCCCAAGGGTTTGCACGAACCCGGCACCAATCGCTATCCTTCATTCCAACCACGGCCAACCAGCGCAGTCGCCACCGCTCACGATGCCCCATGACCACCGTGCCAGCTAAAATCCGGAAACAACCTCTGGGTGAAAACTCCAAGGGCTCTCGGTCGCCTTAAACGGCTGCCCCGATCACCGCGTTGGTTCAACCGAGTTCTCACGGCACGCACCAAACCCGCACCCAACCGTCCAGGCCGCACAGCACACCACGAAGACTCTTAACTCGTTTTGCCAACAGAACTGGCGAGCGAAAAACCTAAAACGGCATCGACTTCCAGGTGGTCTAAACCAATCTCATATGAAAACAGCATTTACCGCTCGTTTACTGGTTTTCCTTTCCGGTTTCGCAGGTCTGGAGCATTGACGCTTTTGGGAGGTCGCGATTGTCTGTTTTTCTTCAGTTTTTGGTGATCTAGTGGCTTTTCCGTGGGATATTGATTGTGCCTGGTGGCATGATGGTCTAGATGGCATCCCTGTTGGGGGGCGTACATCTGGGCGGAGATACGGTGGTTTTTATGACTGCAGAAATAGATGACACATTGTCGGTTCAACGTAAGCGGGCGGAAGGGGTGGTGGCCGGCCGTCGCATTCCTGTCGGCGGTCAGAGTGGACTGCGCGACCTGCTGCGCCTGTTTTGGCGACAACGCATGGTGATTGTCAGCACCGTCCTTATTGTAACCGGCCTCGTTGCGATTCGGCTATTTCAGATCACGCCTCAATACACGGCTATTGCTGAGGTGATGCTGGAGAATCGGCAGTCAAACATCGTTGACATTCAGAACGTCGTTGCCGATCTGGCCCCGGATATTCCTGTGGTTCTGAGTGAGCTGGAAGTTATCCAGTCGAGTTCCCTCCTGCATCGGGTGATCGACCGTTTAGGGCTGACCAAAGACCCGGAATTCAATACCACACTCGGCAAGCCACCATGGTATGCTCCGTATCTCGATTGGAGAACATATGTCCCCGATGCGATCCTTGCGGCGGCAGGCTTGACCAAGCGCCAGCGAGTACACAGGACCGACGCTGAGCAGGTCGATTACGTCCTGGCGATTACAACGAATACCTTGAGAGCGAGGCTGCGCGTACGGTCGGTTTTTCACTCGCACGTCATCAGTATCATTGCGACGTCGACAAACCCTCGCAAAGCGGCGCTGATCGCCAATACGGTCGCGGATACCTATATTACGGATCAATTGGAAGCCAAGTTCGAAGCGACCAGACGAGCAACCGTGTGGTTGAGCAGCCGGTTGGATGACCTGAAAAACCGTGTTCGGCAATCCGAGGCGGCCGTTGATGCGTACCGGCAACAAGTGGCCGGTCAGCTTGGTCAAGGATCGCGCTTGACCGCCCAGCAGATGGGAGAACTCAACTCCCAGCTTATTCTGGCCCAGTCGGAGCGAGCGGAAGCGGAGGCGCGTTTACAGCAGGTTGGTGATCTGCTGGCCAGCCGGGGCGATGTCAGCACGGCGGCGGAAGTCCTCAACTCACCTTTGATTCAGCGCCTTCGCGAACAGGAAGCGCAAGTGGTCCGCAAGGTCTCGGAGTTGAGCACGCGATACGGCGAGCGACACCCAGCAATGATTGACGCCAACAACGAACTCGCCGATCTACGGCGTTCGATCGAGAGTGAGGTGCGGCGGATCGCCCAGGGATTAAGGAATGAGGTCCAGGTGGCCCAGGCTCGGGAACGGACACTTTCCGCCAATCTAGTGACGCTGGAAAGACGCAGCCAGGCGCAGGGCACAGCGGAAATTAAGCTGAACGAACTCCTGCGCGATGCCGAGGCCAACCGTCTGCTCTATGAGAATTTTCTTTCCCGCTTTAAAGAAACCAGTGAACAGGAAGATATTCAGCAGGCGGATGCCCGCATCATCTCCAGAGCCCAAGTCCCAGTTGATCCGTCCTATCCGCGTAAGAGATTCATCTTGATGCTGGCGGTGGTCGCAGCGGCGGCGCTTGGGGTTGGTCTGGTGATTGTGCTCGATCAGCTCGATAACACGATCCGTAGCGCGGAGCAGGTCGAAACGATGTTGGGTGTGCCGGCGATTGGTATGGTACCCATGGTGGCAGGCCTCAAATCGCGCAAGAATGTCCCGCAGTTGCTGGCAAAAAAGCCGAGCTCTACTTTGGGCGAGGCTATTCGAAGTCTTCGAACCTCGATTCTGTTGTCGAACGTTGATCGGCCGCCACGCGTTGTGGCGATCACGTCGACGGTACCCGGTGAAGGCAAGAGTACCTTGGCTGTTTGGCTTGCACAGGTTGCTGCGATGTCAGGTCAGCAGGTTTTGTTGATCGACGGCGATTTGCGGCGCCCTAGTATCCACAACATCCTCAGTTTGTCGAACGACAGCAGTCTGGTCGAACTGATTTCGGGCGCGTGCACAGCCGAAGAAGTGATCAAACCGCATGCCAGCGGGTTCCATGTTGTACTTGGAAAAAACACGCCAGCCAATCCCGCTGACCTGTTCTCTTCGGTTCATATGAGGAATGTCATCGAATCCTTGCGCCAGACGTTTGATTTTGTCATCATCGATACACCGCCGGTCCTGGCCGTGTCGGATGCTAAAGTGCTGTCAGCGGTCGTCGACAAGGTGCTTTACGTTGTGAGTTGGGACAAGACATCTCGAGACTTGGTCAAGACAGGGCTTAATGAAGCCATAAAGGCTAATCTGCCGATTGCTGGGTGTGTGCTCTCGAAAGTCAACATCCGTCGGCATTCGGCATATGGATATGGAGACGCCGGATACTATTATGGGAGATACAAGGAGTATTATGCCTCGTAGAAGCATCGTCGGAACAAAGCTCATCGTCATGCTTGTGTCGGTGAGCCTTGGCTTTTTGCTTGTGACGAGAGGGATACCGAATACAGCCTCGGCGTTCCATGCCTTGGAGGCAGCGCCCATCCTGCATCGGCTCAGTCAGCGGGATGCAGCATCGGTCGAGGAGCTTCGGGCGGCGGCGGCGGCGTTGGACGCTGCTTTCGCTTGGTCGGCCAATCCGAAGTTGATGCTTGATCGTGGCGTGGTTGCGTTCTACCTTGCCCGACGTGCATCTTTAACGTCTGAACATCGTGACCGGTTGCTTCACGAGGCAGAAGCGGCCGTCATACAATCGCTCAGTTTGGCACCTTCAAATCCGCGCGCTTTGACCTTTTTGAGTTTGCTGCAAATGGGGCGGCAGAGTGGCGGCCAAGAGGCGGCCGATACCCTCGCACTGTCCCTTGCCACGGGAGAGCAGGAAGCGACGCTGGCATTTCTTCGTATCCGACTGCTGATCCGGCTGGCGCCATACTTGGAGGATGGCGGCCGAGCTGCCTTATTGAAGCAGATTCGCCTTGCCGAACGGCGGGACAGGGAGCGTTTGGTTGACTGGGCCCTGCGCGACAGAAAACTCCGATTTGCGGCGATGGCGGCCCTGCGCGCAGATCCAGATAAACTGGCCGCGTTTGTTCGCACCATGGTTGAACGCAGCGCTCCAGTGTCGCAGAGACGCACATGATTGCCGACTGCTTGTGATGTGGATGGACGGTAGGGGCGTCAGGACCTGTGCTTGATAGCGGGCCTATTCGTAAATGTGACGATGGTACCAAGTGTCAGGATGAATCAACAGATAAATCAGTTGTGGATTATCTTCGACGTGTTCGGCAAGGTTGCGCCGGTCCTCGGTCAGAACACTCCCATTCTTATAGGCCTTCCAATACGTCCAGTTGGATTCTGATAGATAAAGCGAGTGGTGGAACAGCCCGAACCGTTCGGTGCGGTCATAGCCTTCATAGAGTAGACCGAACTCCTCGGGCCGGCGGTTGGCCCAGAAATCCAGGTTGTTGTGGCCCGTGTTTGCCCCATGACTGGCGGCGCCGACAATCTCGACCCCGATCATTCGCGAAAGCACATCAAGATCGCGGCGCAGGCAGGCTTCCGCGTCTTCCCCCCAGATGTGCGCCTGATCGATCACTTCGGAATGATAGCCGATCTCATGGCCCGCATCGCGAATGCGGGCAAGAATGCGGTAGTTATCAAAGGAGAATGGATTGTATTCCGGCGCGTGCAGCCGTATGAAGAATGTTCCATGTATTCCCAGATCATCAAATATCTCGGCTAGAGTCTCTGCTCGCTTCATGGAGAAATCAACATCGATACGAAATACAATGGTCGGATCGCAAATCGACCGATTCATCCGTTCAGCATAGTCTCGGCATCGCAAAAACCGATAGCCGGCGTTGAGTGTTACCTCTAGCTGCCGTTTGAGGCTTTGGAAGGTGAAGTCGGCAGATGGGCCAATCATTGGTCAAGTCCCCAATTGCGCAAGGCCTGAGACATGCGTCGCTCAATAGCGTCGGGCAAGGACTTTGGGCGGGATGGCGTAAACGGTCCCGCACGACCAATCACCGCAATATCATGGCCGGCTGTCGATTTGGCTGAGGTGCTGACACGCTCAACCAGTGTCATCGGATCGGCGCAAAGGTCTTGATAGGTCGTCCGCACCAAGCGCGGTTCCGGAATCCTGTCCAACGCGGTCTTGTACATCTCTGAAAGATAATGCACCTGACCTCCAATCTGGTCGGCGAACTGCCGAGTTGCGAGTTCTGGATACTCTCTTGGATACGAACTCCACCAGGTATCTATATTGCCGGCTCGAGCAAGCCTGCCATGGGCTATGGACCTGGCAACCTCTGCGGGGTCCCGCTCGATGTGCACGAAAACGGAGCAGGGCAGCATTCGAACGAAGTCGTCGATGAAATAACCGGCAAATTCAAGCGGCTTGTGAACCAGGGGTCGATCCGCAACGCAGTTCATACCGACAAGATCACGCTTCAGCTCCCTCCAGTTGATCCGATGTCGAACAGAGCCGTAATCGTAGGTGCCAGCAAGCGTGTCGAACAACAAATGTCGCTGCCAGAACCAAGAAAACTCATGAGGATCTGTGACAACCTCAGTCCGACCAAACGAAGACGAAAAGGAGGGGAGTCGCTGCCTGCCGAGAACAGACTCCGAAAGGCTCATGCCGACCAAGGGAGTTTGCCAGAATCGAGCCACAAGATTGTTGGTACACGCCACATCTAATGTGTGGAACAGCGTTTGTGCAAGCAGAGTTGTCCCAGATCTTGGCAATCCTAGAATCATTATGTTCGCATGATGCTCGTCCTCTTCATCGCACCGAAGCGAGTGTTCAAGGTCGATGAGAGAAGCATTCATCTGGGTTATAAACTCTGGAATTGTCATTGAATCGTATCTCTTCTAAAAATTCCCTGTGTTGGTTACGCTTCAAGAGCATCGCCGTCAAGCGATGGCCGGGCGGATACTTCCGCAAAGAGTATCACAACCTCAACATCTCCCGTGTTTCACTAACGCCCAGGTTAAAAAGTGCATCAAGAGTGGACAAGCCCGGCACAAATTCATCAGAACCATGCTGACGATAGGGCGTCGGCGTAAAGCCATTGACCATATGGTCAAGTCCTGCCTCCTGGTATACGTCCAGATCCTCATAGCCGGCAGCACCGTCGCCCGCCAGATAAGCCGTTGCCTGGTGTTGCTTGCAAAGCCGACAGAGCAATACGCTCCCTTGACAGTCGTCCAAAGTTGGGTCTCGGTTGAGACTATCGGATGAATAGACAACTTCAGATTCCAGGCCCCACTTGCCAATCATCCGGTTAATGAAGGCCATGTTCATATCCATGAGCCGTCCTGACGGCTGAATACATGACTCGACGATCTCCATCGTTTGTTTGAAGTATGGTGTTTTGGCGTAACTCTGAGAAAGAGTAGTCATGAATTTATGCGGCCATGCCGTCACTGGTGCAATTAGTTTTTCTGACACACGTTCGAATCCAGACGGGCGATTGATTGGACAAGTTACGAATTTGGGCTGACCGCCAACCAGCACCTTGACTCGATTCAACCAGCTCCCGCCCTTTTTCGGAAACTGGACATGGTCCAGGATGATGAAGACATGGCTGCGCCCGATTTTGCGGAAGAGACCGAGCCACGGAAAAAAATCCGGTTGATGAACGGCGACTACTCGTGACACGCGGTTGATTTCCCCCCTAAAATGCGCTTCGCTATGCTAAGGATTTTTTCCGCAACGGATGCTGTGGTCCCGTAATGTGATATCCACTGGGCAGACGCCGCTCCGATCTCCGCAAGCTTGCCGCGATTTTGGGCGAGGTCACGGAGGCAATCGGTGATTTGTTCGACTGTTCCAACGTTCAGAACCGGCGGCATGACAGGACAAAGTTCATAGGGGTCCAGAAAATTGGGGTACCCTTCGGGCTCCAACCGCAGAAACTCCATTGTCGGCGTGCCGCAGGCCAAGGATTCGTACACCAAGGATCCTGGTCCACCACTGACGAACTCGTCGATCACCAGATCGGCACCCCAATACCATCTGGTCAATTCGCCGCGGTCGATGAAGGGAACCCAGGTCACCGCATCGGCAAATCCCAATTCGGCGATCATGGCCTTTGCGGCCGGCGTATCGTTGATCGACCCGCCCTTGTCGACCGCGACCAAATGGAACGGGATGCTGTGCGCCCGGAGTTTGGCCAAGGCTTGATAAAGGCGGTCGTTGGCCTTGTAACCGGTCGTCCGGTTAGGATTGGTGAAAAGCTGGCGGGTCGGATAGAAAATCACAAGGGTTTTTTCGTCTAGCTCGGGAAAACACCTGCGGCGCCAATGGGCGCGCGTCGGCGGATCGACGGGAAAGAAACGGTTCGGGTCCACCCCGTTGTGAACGCGATGGATCCGATTGCCCGCCAGCGCTTTAACGACACCAATGCCCTTGTCCCATTTCCAATTATGCCATCCGATCAACACCGCGGACGCGTCGGCAATGGCACGGCGCATGGATAGGGGCACACCCAGACAGCTAACCTTGGGAATCGGCACCCCCCGTACCGTCTTGATAAGCCAGCCATTGTAAAAAATGAAATCGACCATCTCTGTGCCGAGCGGTCGGAAGATGTAGGGCCGTCCAGCGCGTCGGGCCCAAATCAACCCGACACTTTGGGCGATCACGAGGTCACATGCGGCGATCTTGTCGATCAGGTCCTGTGAACATCGGTCCTGCGGTTGGAATTTCGTTCTTTGGGGTGGATAGGGGTGTAGCCAATCGGGTTTTGTCACCGCAATATCCGGATCCTCTGCCTCGGGCTGACATTGGCGCCCGTCGCCGGTGCCGTAAAATAGATGGGCGTCAATCCCGAGGGCCCGCATACCTTTGACAAGGGCATAGTGGTCGTTGCACACGTTGTCAACGAAGTGAATTCTCATTCAACAGCTCGTCGAGTCAGGACGTCCTCATGCGATGGCCCGCGGTCGGGGGCACCAGCGCGGAGCGACCATACGGAAATTCATCATTCGAGAGAAGCCTCGCATTGGGCACTGTCCAATCCCGTCAGACCACGCCGACTTTGATCGCCGCGACGAGCTTTGGATTGTGGTTTGGTAAGTCGTTGATATAAAGCAATCTGACTCTTTGAACAGCCGCCGAAATGCCGAAAAACCCAGGCACACGCCCGAAAACCGCCTCCCGTAAACGCTTAAAAATACATAGATTCAGCCTGTCTGCCTGGCCACCGCGAACCCAGGTCAAGCCGATATGCGCATTTGAGCGCGAGAAGCCCGGCGCGCAACAGCGGATGCGCCGACAAGTCGAGGTCCGGGATCGGCCCCAGATCGATGAAAACGAACTGGAAATCCGGCTGATCCAGCAGCGCCTTGAACAGCGTGTCAGGGCTCTGGCTCAGCCTGGACATGGCAATACCGGCCGATGACGGGACGGTTGGCCAAGCCTATCGGGACAGCGCCTGGCCCGCCAGCGGCACCCACCGAGCCCCCCTCACGTCGGGCGCAGGGTGATGGCGCCCATCACGACGTCTTCGCTCCGCGTCGCCGACCAGCGGCTCTGGTCGCGCCAGCCCAAGTGGAAACCCGACAGGATCGCCGGGAGCATGCGGTTGGCATGGCCGACCAGCGTGAGGCCGACGACCGCGGTGTCCCCCGGTGCCAGCGCCAGCGGCGTGGCACCATCCCCGGTGAACAGAACATAGGCGTGCGGCACGGTCTTGTACCGCCGCATCTTGGCCGCATTCGGCGGCGGGGTGGTCTCGAATAGGTCTTGGTAAAGCTTCGCGGCCGCCGCGGCCTCGACCCCGCGCGGCGGCAGATCGAGGCCGTCCGCCATGCGCTTGAGCGCCCGGCCGAGCACCCCGCGCCACGCGGCGCGCTGAAGCGCGCCCTACCCGCTACCCGCGCCGATGAGCAGGTCATACGGGCGTTTGAATTCCCTCTTCTTCAGGACTGCTCCGACACTGCTGACCTCCAAAAAGCCGAGCGATTCCAGGGAGTTCCAAGCGGCGTTCCCAAGAATCGTTCTCAACAAAAAGTTACGGGGCGACATCATGTCACATTCCCATGCCATTCCGGCGAATTGCCCTGGGCCAAGCGCACGACACCACCCGTTTATCGCAGGTGGCCAAGCCGGCATTTGGACTCCGGATTGAGGATCCGCCAACGGCAAACTTGCTCCCGCGGTAAGCGTTTTGTTTCACCACAAAGTCACAGAGATACACCGAGAACACACCAAGCATCGTCGATTTCTTGGTGACTCCTCTGTGTATCTTCGAGGCTCGGTGGTGTAATCGCTCTCACCGGAATCATCCAAATCTACGACGTGATTTTTTCTTCTTCAGGATGACTCAAGCATGTTCAGTAGATCGGTAGGGCGCGCTTCAGCGCGCCGCGACTTGGCGCGGCCTGCAACATACGTGTACGCCGCGGCGCCCTACCCGCGACTGTGGTATATGGAGGAGAGCATGGCTAGGGTTTCAAGCGGCGTTCCCAAGAATCATTCTCAACAAAAAGTTACGGGGCGACATCATGTCACATTCCCATGCCATTCCGGCGAATTGCCCTGGACCAAGCGCACGAGACCACCTGATTATCGTAGGTGGCTAAGCCGGCATTTGGACTCCGGATTGAGGATCCGCCAACGGCAAACGCGCTCCCGCGGCAAGCGTTTTGTTTCACCACAAAGTCACAGAGATACACCGAGAACACACCAAGCATCGTCGAATTCCTGGTGACTCCTCTGTGTATCTCTGAGGCTCGGTGGTGAAATCGCTCTCACCGGAATCATCCAAAGCTACGACGTGATTTTTTCTCCTTCAGGATGACTCAGTGCACGCCGCGGCGCGCTGAAGCGCTACCCGCGCCGACGAGCAGGACATACGGGCGTTTAAGTTCCTTCTTCTTCTTCACGACTGCTCCGACACTGCTGGCCCCCCAAAAGCCAAGCAATTCCAAAGGGTTCCAAGCGACGTTCCCAAGAATCATTCTCAACAAAAAGTTACACTGCGACATTGTGTCGCATGATCGCAAGCGGCAATGTCGGCCTCGGCAGCCCCTCATTATACGACGAAAAAGCCTTCGCATTCAACGCCAAGGCCCAAGAGGAAGCCAGTGTCCGGTTTCTCGGTCGCCATCATAGACCCGTTCATCTCATCGGCTTGGCATTCCCAAGCCAATTCCCCGTGCCGCCGGCACGACATCCGCGCCCAGGGGCGAGGGCAGGGGATCGCCGAGATTGGCCCGGCATGATATCGTGGCTGCGGGAGTAACGAACCGATGGCCATGCCGACGCAGCATTCAGAGACCGGCGGACCGGATGCCGGCGATCCCAGGCTGGCATGGCTCGTGGACGAAGCCTGGCACCGCACCATGGGTTGCCTTTGGTATCTGGAGCGTGAGCCGGTGGGAACACCCGGCGGCGCCCGAGCGATTGCGCGCGCCTTGCGTTTCAACGGTAACCTTGGTGCTCGGCACTTGGCCATCCGGCTCGAGGCAGCAGCCGGTCCGCCCGAAGCGCCGCTGGAAGCACCGGCACCGCTGCCAGACGGCCCACGCTCGACTTGGCCGCAGAACACGATCAAGCCACTGAGACCGTTCCAAAACGGGTCCTGCGCGTCCTCGCGGAAGGCCGGACCCCGGAGAGCCACATCGATAGTGGCCTGCTGCTCAGCCGCGACGGCGTTCGCTTCTCCAAGGATGCCGATAGACTGGTCCGTGCGGGATTCGACATCACGTGGCTGGGCCGCACGAACTTGGTAGTCCAGGCCCGCGTCACTGACCCGGCCGATGCGGCGCTCGTTGTCACGCCCGGGCCGGTATCCGCCGGCGCGGTGCGCGGCCTCGATGCCAACCGCCAGATGGACCTGGACGGGGGGGGGTGCCGGGGTCCTTCCGCTTCTTCCCAGCGGTGCCGGACCCGGAATTCGGCTTCCGCCTGCATTGGGCGGACGTGGCCACCGACAAGATGCTGGCCGCCGCTGGGCGAGAGGAAGTGCGCGATGCCGTCGATCTGATCACCATCCACGAACACTCTCTGCCGCTTGGCGCGGTGGCCCTGGCCGCTGTTGCCAAGGATCCAGGCTACTCGCCGGAACATCTGTTGCGCTGGGTGCGCCGCAGTGCCCGGTTCCAGCCCGAGGACTTGGCAACCCCGGGCCTACCTGACCCGCTGACGCCAAGAGCCTTGAAAGAACGCCTTTGGCCGGCGCTGGCAGAGGCCGACGAGTTCGTGGCCCACATGCCCGCCGGCAGCGAGGGAAAGCTCTACGTGGACCGCCAGGGCCGGATCGTGCAGCCGGACCCGGATCGGCTTTCGGACTACGCGGCGCACGAAGCCCGGCAGCGTGGCCACTGGCCGCGCGCCTCGACCGTGCAGTCGGCCATGCTGATCCCGACGGTGCCCGCGCCGAGAAACTCCCGGAAAACGACCGGCCGGGCCTGGAAGATTTGCGCAGGCGGTTGGCCGCGCTGCCTAATCCGGCCCTGGCGGAACCCTGGCGCCTCACGCAGTGCGCCGCCATGGCGCCGGTTTCGATGCCCGTGGCGGCCCAGGACCAGGCGGCCGGCGGGCGGGCGCTGCCGGTGGTGATGGCCTTGGCCGAAACCCGCGGCATTGCGCCACCCGCAGCGCCAAGCCCCGACCGTGCGCAGGACATCGAACCGTAGGACGTCCGTCCCGGCGCGCGCCGCTGATCGACAAGATCCGCCGCTTGCGGTCTGGAGTGACGACACGGAAGTGACCAATTTGATCGATCCGATAGACCGTTTAGTCGGAGCTTCCCCGGGGTTTTCATCCAAGGTATTGATTTGACACATTTCTGTGGTTTTTGTGTAGTCATGTAAATTTCGGTGTATTACTTGAATTCGATGGCACTGGCGCATATATAGTAGTTATGTATATCGCATCGATCCCGAACCGCGGGTCCCGGCCGACGATCCTGCTTCGAGAATCTCATCGGGTCGATGGGAAGGTGAAGAATGTTACCCTGGCAAACTTAACAAAGCTCCCAGATGACAGGATTGCCTTGCTGAAACGGGTGCTGGCCGGTGAGGACCTCATTCCTGCCGATCAGGCTTTCGAGGTGGTCCAGACGTTGCCGCACGGCCATGTGGCTGCGGTG